>NZ_JBEYJU010000103.1:0-32097 GCF_040703965.1 Streptomyces sp. NPDC006655
GTCGAGCGTGCGTGCCGGGCGTCGCGACGCCGCGGAGATCCATCAGAAGGGCCCTAACCGAGGCCACCCGACGGGCCCGGCCGGGGCGGCCTCCCGCGCGGAGTCAGATCGCGTTGACCGTCGCGGGGGCCCGCTCCACCCGGGTGAAAGCCCTCAGCAGCGCGGCCTGGCCGTGCCGCCGGGCGGCGAGCCGGACCAACAGCGCGGCCACCGGGTCGAAGACCTCCTGCGGGAGCTCCGGGGCGGCCAGACCCACGCTCACGGCCAGATCGTCCATGTGCACGGCGAGCTCCAGCATCCGGGTGACCAGGAAGTCGTCCAGGCGCAGCGACCACCCCGTCTGCGGCAGGAACACGGCCTGCTCCCCGGCACACCCCGCGAGCCTGGTCTGCTGCTCGGCGAACGAGGTGCGGGCGAGCTTCGCCAACCACGACGCGCCCTGCGCCGCGACCCCCTCGCCCTTGGCCCGGATACCGGCGTTGACCTCCCCGTCCAGCGGTGCGTCGATCCAGGCGGCTCGGGCGTAGTGCTCCAGCAGCGGGATCGGCGGATCCTGGGGCGGGGGCTCCTGCGGGGCCGAGTCGGGAACCTGCAGCACGGCGCTGACACTCAGGATCTGGTACGCGAGGTGGCCGGCCAGCCCACCCACCGTCAACTTGGCCAAGGCACTGGGTTGTTCCCACGCCGCGGCGACTTCCGGAGCCTCCAGCAGTACCAGTGTCCGTTCCGCGGCGCCCAGGTAGGCGTCTTGTAAGCTCATCAAGCCCTCCATGACAGATCCCGACATTATGACCTCCGGAGCCGAGAAGCTCTGCCTGTGGTCTCGGTAGCATCCGGCGCATGGCCATCAGACTTGAGAACGTGGGCATCGCCGTGCGCGATCTCGAAGCAGCGATCTCCTTCTTCACCGACCTCGGTCTCACGGTCGTCGGCCGTGACACGGTCAGCGGTGACTGGGCCGACACGGCCGTCGGCCTCGACGGCAATCACGCCAGGATCGCGATGCTCCGGACACCGGACGGTCACGGTCGCATCGAGCTCTTCGAGTACATCCACCCCGAAGCGATCGAGTCGGAGCCCACCCGTCCCCACGACATCGGCATGCATCGCGTCGCCTTCTCCGTCGACGACCTCGACGCAGCCCTGGAGACCGCCGCGCGGCACGGATGCCGTCCGCTGCGCGGGGTGGCGACCTACGAGGACGTCTACAAGCTCACCTACGTCCGCGGTCCCAGCGGCATCCTCGTGATGCTCGCGCAGGAGCTGAAGAAGAACTGAGTCCCACGGCCGAGGCCCTGGCCCGGCTCGTGTCCGAACACGAGCCGGCCGGTCATCCGGTGGGCGGGTGTCAGGTCAGGGTGAGTTCCAGGACGGTGACGGAGAGCGGCGGCAGGGTGCTGGTGAACGCTGCCGCCGCGCCGGTGACGGTGGTCTTCCTCGGCGTGAGCGCGGTGGGTTCGGTCAGGGTGTTGGTGGCGGTGAGCGACGGGCCGGTCAGGACGGTGGCGGTGGCGTGCCGCCTGACCCCCTTCGGCAGTCCCTTCAGTTCGATCGGCACGCTCGCCTGCTCCGTCCCGCAGTTGACGACCGCGAGGTAGAGGCGGTTCCCGGAGCGGGTGGCCACGGTGGCGAGGCCGGGCAGCGCGCGGGCGGTGGCCGGGAGGACCGTGCGGCCCAGGTTGCTCGTCAGCATCTGCTGCGCCCAGTAGCTGGGGGAGACGTAGCTGGTGAGGTTGTCGTAGGCGATCAGGTTGGTCGCCCACACGTTGTTGTTGACGTGGGAGAAGAGGGGCGCGTAGCACTCCATCAGCACCTGGTCCGAGTTGCGGATCAGGCCGGCCAGCCAGGCGGCGTCGCCCAGCGCGGCATTCAGGTCGGGCGTGGGGCGCCCCTCCTGCGCGGCCCACTCGCCGACGAAGACCTTCGTCGAACCGCGGTCCCGGTTGTCGTACTTGTGGGTGGCGGCCTGCGCGGCGGACGGCGCGAGATAGTAGTGCTCGTCGATCAGGTCCGGGGTGCGGCTGGTCACGGTCGTCGTGGCGATCAGCTTCAGGTGCGGGTACTTCGCCTTGATCGCGTCGTGGAAGGCCGTGAACCGCGCGTCGTAGGACCCGGAGGAGTCGAACCAGTCCTCGTTGCCGATCTCCACGTACTCCAGCGGGAACGGCTTCGGATGACCGTCGGCGGCTCGTCTCGCGCCCCAGGTGCTGGTGACGGGGCCGGTGACGTACTCGATCTCGTCGAGCGCGTCCTGGACGAACGGGGTGAGCGCGTCGCCGGTGACGTGTTCGCCCTTCAGGGTGTAGCCGGCGAAGACGGCGAGGACGGGCTGCGCGTGCATGTCCTCGACCCACTCCAGGTATTCGAGGAGTCCGAGTCCGTCGGTGGACCAGTACCCCCAGGCGTCGTCCATGTGGCCGGGGCGCTCCCAGACCGGGCCGATGGTGTTCTTCCAGTTGAACCGCGTCGCGATGGTGTTGCCCTCGAGGAAGTTGCCGCCGGGGAAGCGCAGGAACTTCGGCTTCAGCGCGACCAGTTTCTCCATCAGGTCCACGCGCAGGCCGTTGGGGCGGTCGCGGTAGGTGGGCGGGAAGAGGGAGACGTGCTGGAGCCACAGGGTCTCACCCGCGGCGGCGGGGTCGGCCGTGGTGACGGTCAGCCTCGCGTCGCCCACCACGGGGGTGCGTGAGCCGGTGCGCAGGGTCAGCTCGAAGGGGCGGTCGCGGAACGCGGTACCGATGTGGGGCACCCGTGCGGAGGCGTACACCGTCGCGCCGTCCGCCGACTCGATCGCCACCGTCAGCGGGCCGACACGGCGCGACGCCTTGGCGAACAGGCGGGCGGTGTAGGTGGTCCGGGGCCGTACGGGTATGCCCCAGAACCCGTCGTTGGCCACCCCGGCCCGGTTCCCGGCGCCGGTGCCGCCGGGCAGGACGACCTTGAGGGACCGGTCGAGGACGTCGTTGAGGGGCGTGCCGGTGTCGAGCGCGAGGGTCGTGCCGCCGACCGCGGACCAGTGCACGGGTGTGCTGTCGCTGGCCATCATGGAGCGGTTCTGGACCAGTTCGGCGTAGATGCCGCCCTCGCCGGAGTGGTTGATGTCCTCGAACATCAGGCCGGGGAGGATGGGGGACACGGCGTGCGCGGGGTTGGCCACGTCCACGCTCAGCAGCGGTGTCGTCGTCTCCACCGGTACCCCGGCCAGCGTGGCGACCTGGTCGGAGGTGAGGGCGGCCGGGAACAGCCACACGTCGTCGATGAGACCGTGCCACTGGTCGACGTGCCCGCCGCCGTAGAGCGCGCGGCCGACCGCGGTGTCGCCGGTGCCGGCCCAGCCCGCGGTGTAGGCGGTCTGCCCTTCGAGTACGCCGTCGACGTACAGGCGGGTGACGCCCGCCGTGGGATCGCTGACCCCGACCAGGTGGGTCCAGGTGCCGGTGGCGGGCGCCGAGGCGGCGGCCGCGACGGCGGCGGCCTGGGTGGCGTCCGAGGGGAGCCGGGCGAACGCGAAGGTCCCGGTGTCGTCGCGCAGCCCCAGGTAGAAGGCGCTGACGGACCTGCCGTCGATGCTGACGGCGGTCTGGTAGCCGCCCAGCTGGGCGAGGTTGACCCAGGCGGCCACCGAGAACGCCTTGGAGGTGTCCAGTGCCGGTCCGGAGGCGGTGGCGTTGCCGCCCGCCGTGAGGCTCAGGCTGTGGGCGCCGACCTTGCCGGTGCCCCAGCCGGCCGCACCCTGGAGGGTCGCGGGCCGGCCGTTGCCCGAGGAGTCGGCGGCCGAAGTGCCGGAGCCCTCGTCGAAGCTCCAGTGCGCGGCCGCGGCGGGGAGTTCCGCGGCGGTGGTGGCCGTGGCTGTCCGGCCGGTGCGCCCGGAGGCGGCGGCGGGTACGGCGGCCGCGAAGGGCCCGGCCAGGGACGCGGCACCGAGGGCCGTCAGGACGGTTCTGCGGGACGGTCCGGCTTCTGAGGACATGCGGGGGTTCCTTTGCTCAAAAAGGTGGGGAGCGGGCCGACGGTCCGCCGCCGGGGAGGGCGGCGTGGCCGTCGGCAGGTCGGGGTCGGGGTCAGGGGGCGATGTTCCACTGCTGGCAGGTGTTGTCGAGCTGCTGCCACTGGCGGACCGCGGTGCCGTTGGCCGTTCCGCAGTCGGCGACGTCCAGCGTCATACCGGTGTTGACGTTGGTGAGCGTGTAGTGGCTGCCGACCTTGGTGACGTCCCACTGCTGGCAGGTGTTGCCCAGCGAGGCCCACAGCTGGACGGCCGTGCCGTTGCCCTGCCCGCAGTTCTTGTCGTCCAGGACCGTGCCGCTGTTGACGTTGGTGACGGTGTAGTGGCCGTTGCCCGCGCTCGTGAACCTCCACTGCTGGCAGGTGTTGCCGAGCGAGGCCCAGATGTCGACGGCGGTCCCGTTCGCCGTACCGCAGTTCACCGCGTCCAGGACCTTGCCCGAGTTGGTGTTGGTCAGCCGGTAGGCGGTGCCGGCCACCGGGAAGGCGGCGGTCGGGGTGGTGTAGCCGACGGACACGATGTTCGCCTGTACGGCGTTGTCGGCGGCGTCGGTGGGGTAGCCCGAGGTCATGACGCCCTCGAAGAAGGAGCCGTCGGACCCGTTGCTGTCGTCACCGCCGGTGCCGAGGACGATGGCGCCCTCCTTCGACATAGGGGTGTATCCGCCGATGTCTGGTAGGGCTCCGCTGTACCAGGTGGTCAGGGAGCCCGATCGGGCGTTGCCGCCCTTGATCGCGTAGGTCGTCGTGCCGTTGTTCTTCTCCAGCGCGGTGACGTACTCGCTCGAGTTCCCCTTGTTGCCGGTGTCGGAGCCGTTGGCGCCGGCGAACAGCCCGTTCTCGAGGTCGGCCTGGACCCACGGACCCGAACCGGAGCAGGGGGAGAACCAGCACTCCGTGCCGAAGTTGATGGCGTCCATGTGGCCGTTGCCGGTGTCGTTCGTGGACGTCTCGGCGTTGCCGTAGTCGAAGCAGCACCGGTTGTTGACGTGGTGGCCGCTGGTGACCATGTACGCGCCCTCGGGAGAGCTGCCGGTGGCGATGCCCGTGGTGCTGTTGTCGCGGTAGCCGACGCCCGCGGACACGAAGACGCCGTACGCCGCGTGGCCGCCGACCGTGACCGGCAGGGCGTCGGCGATCGCGCCGACGTCCTGCCCGCCGTTGCCGCCCGGCCCCTCGACGGCCAGGTCGTTGTGGTGCGAACTCTGGTCGTAGATATTGGTGATGACGCAGGTCGTGCCGGAGCAGAAGGAGTCCTGTGCCGCCGCGTCGGCGTAACCACCGGCGCTGAGGACGCCGATGTCGGCGGTCGCGCCGTCCGAGGCCCGCTTGACCCGGTAGAGGGAGCCGCTGTACGAGCCGTAGAGCGCCCGTGTCGTGCTGTGTGCCGCGGCGCACGGTGTCCCCGCGGCGGCGTAGACGTCGCAGGGCAGGGACGAAGCGGCCTGGGCCGTGCCCGCGAAGCCGACGACCCCGGCCAGGATGCCCCCGACCAGGGCCATGACCGCGCCCATCGCCAGCAGGAGCTCTCTCGGGCGACGGCCTGTCACTCGACCTTTCACGGTGCACCTCTTCCGTCGTTGCGTTCTTCTCCCGTCCGGCAGCGCCGGCTTCGGAGGGATGGGCTTGAGTGCGCTAACAATTCGGCCCCTCGGACGCGGTCATGCGTCCGAGCTACGGGGAGGAGCGATGGCCGTGGAGGTGGCCGGACTGTCCACCGCTCCGGTTCGGGCTGCGTTGCTGACTACGTATCAGCAGGTCAAACGGGTTGCTCAAGCCGGGGGCTTGAGACTGGTGCCGATGTCGTTCTCGCGTGGTCGGCGAGTGAACGACCGGTCTCGCGACTCCGTCTTTTTACGGGGGGATGAATACGCGGTCAACACCGCCGAACAGTCAAGAGTGCGGAAACAGAAGCTGTGCAGTCTGTTTACCCAGCTGCGCCGTGATGCCCGCGGAGGCCGCGTACCGAGTACATATCGCCAGTTCAGGACCGCCTTTAGGACTTCGTGGGCGGCCCGGGAACCGCCGGAGCACGGGGCCGCAACAGCCTTGACCCCCTCGGAATGTGTGCGCTAACAATTCGTCACGGCCCGCCGCTCCACCGGAGAATCCCATCGGAGAAGCAGCCCGATCCGACACCTGACGGCGCGTGAGGAGGGGGAGCATGGACGGCGATCGCGCACCTGTGATGACGGACGTGGCCCGGATCGCGGGCGTCTCGCAACAGACGGTCTCACGGGTCCTCAACGACCACCCGAACGTGCGGCCCGCCACCCGGGAGCGGGTGCTCGCCGCCGTCCGCGAGCTCGGTTACCGCCCCAACGCCGCCGCCCGCACCCTGGCGACCCGCCGCACCCGCACCCTGGGCGTGGTCAGCTTCAACACCACGCTGTACGGCCCGGCCTGCATGCTCTACGGCATCGAACAGGCGGCCAGGCAGCACGAGTACTTCGTCATCGTGGCGGCCGTCGGCACCCTCGACCGGCGTTCGGTGCTGGACGCCGTCGACCGGCTGCGGGACCAGGGCGTGGAGGGGATCGTCGTCATCGCGCCGCAGACCCCGGCGGTGGGCGCCCTGGCGAGCGTGCCGGCGGACGTCCCCCTGGTCGCCGTCGGCTGCGGCACCCACACGGCGCTGGCTTCGGTCGCCGTGGACAACGAGGCGGGTGCCGAGCTCGCCACCTCCTACCTGCTCGACCTCGGTCATCGCACGGTGCACCACCTGGTCGGGCCGCGCTCCTGGCTCGACGCGCAGGAACGCGAGGCCGGCTGGCGCGGCACCCTGGAGAAGCGGGGGGCTCCCGTGCCCGCACCGCTGGCCGGTGCCGACTGGACGGCCCGTACCGGATACGAGCACGGCCTCAGGATCGCCGCCGACCCCGAGGTCACGGCCGTGTTCTGTGCCAACGACCACCTGGCACTCGGCCTGCTGCGGGCCCTGCAGCAGGCCGGGCACCGGGTGCCCGAGGACATCAGCGTCGTCGGGTTCGACGACATGCCGGAGACCGAGTACTTCGGCCCGTCGCTGACCACCGTCCGCCAGGACTTCGACGAGCTCGGCCGGCGTGCCCTGCGGGCGCTGATCGAGATCGTCGGTGATCCGGACGCCGGGATCCCGGCGTCCGGCGAGACACCCCACATCGTCATACCGCCCAGTCTCGTGGTGCGGACCTCGGCGACCCGCGCCCGCCACCGAAAAGGGAGTCCGAGATGACAGCCGCACCGGCAGCGTGACCACGAAGGATCCGGCCGTGACCACCGACACGGCACCGACTCCCGGGTGACCGGGGCCCGTTGTGAGCGACGTGCCGTGAGCGGAGCCGCACACCGGCCGTGAGCGACCGGCCGTGAGCGACCGGCCGTGAGCGACCGGCCGTGACGGCCCCCGGTCACGACAGCTCCGCCCCGGCCCACCGCCCCGAGCGGTCGGCCCCCGAATCCCGCATCACCGTCAGGCCCTTCGGGCCGGCGCCCGTACGCCCGTACCGCGCCCGGCCCGACCGGCCACCGCCGATCACCACGGCGCCCGTCACCACGCACCGCGCCCGAGGGGACGGCCACACCTTCCGCCGCCTGCCGACCGGGCACCGGCATGCCCGCGGACCGGTGCGACCACCGGCCGTCACCGAGGCACCACCTCCGCTCCCGACCACGGACTCCTCCGGGCCGACCCGACACGTCGCCCCGACACGTCATCCCGACACGTCATCCCGACACGTCATCCCGCCACATCACCTCGTCACGTCACCCCGACACGTCCAGAAAGGCGCTGATCAATCATGGTCCGTAGCAGAACGTCCCGCACCGCGGTCGTCGCGACCGCTGTGATCATCTCGCTCGCCGCCGCAGGCTGCTCCAAGAACTCGGGGAGCTCCACCTCCACCGGCTCGGGCGGCTCGTCGAGCTCCGCGAGCGCCGGCGCGGCCCCGGTCAAGCTGGCCGGTTCGGTCACCTTCAACCAGACCAACCTCGCCAAGCTCGACGCGGCGCTGAAGTCCGCGCTGGCCGGCAAGGACCTCTCCAAGGTCGACATCGCGATGGTCGTGAACGTGGCCGCCGACTACTGGAAGGCCGGCCAGGTCGGTTTCCTCAAGGGCTGCTCCGACCTCGGCATCGCGAAGAGCAAGTGCACGTACTTCGCCCCGCCCAACGGCAAGCTGACCGAGCAGAACTCCGAGCTGGAGACCCTGCGTTCGCAGGGGGTCACCGGCTACTCGATCTCGGCTATCGACCCGACCTCGGCCGCGGGGACCATCCACACCGACGTCCAGAAGGGCATCAGCGTCCTCGCCATCGACTCGCCGCTGCCCGGCACCGACGCCGCCTCGCTCTACCTGGGCACCCCGAACTACACCGCCGGCTTCCAGGCGGGCACCGCGATGAAGCAGGTGCTGGGCGGCAAGGGCAAGGTCGCGATCCTGGTCGGCTCGCTCACCGCGTCCAACGCCACCCAGCGCATCCAGGGCTTCGAGGACGCGCTCAAGGGCACCCAGATCACCGTCGCCCAGAAGGTGAACGACAACCTCCAGGCCAGCACGGCGACTTCGGACGCCGAGACCATCCTCGCCAACAACCCCGACGTCAACGGCCTGTACGGCGTGTACTCCTACGACGGCCCCGCGCTGGCGCAGGCGGTGACCTCGGCGGGCAAGACGGCCTCGGTGCACATCGTCTCGGACGACTCCGACGCCCAGACACTGAAGTTCATCCAGTCCGGCGTGATCTCCGGCACCGTCGTGCAGATGCCGTACCAGCAGGGCTACACCGGGGCGTACCTCCTGGCCGCGGAGAAGGTGCTCGGCAAGGACAAGACGATGGCGCTCGTCAAGCCCTACCTGGAGAAGGACGGTTCGACCCTGAGCTCCGGCGTCGGCCTGGTCACCAAGTCCGACCTGAGCGCGTACCAGTCCCTCGAGTCGCAGCTCGGGATCGGCTGAGCATGACGGCCGCGGAGAACACCCCGAGCCGCGCGGTCACCGCGCGGCTGCGGGGGGTGCACAAGTCCTACGGACCGGTGCGCGTCCTGGACCTGCCGGAACTCGACCTCTACGCAGGTGAGGTGGTCGGCGTCGTCGGCGAGAACGGCGCCGGGAAGTCCACGCTGATGGGCACGCTGGCCGGATCGGTCCACCGGGACGGCGGCGAGATCCTCATCGACGGCGAACCGCTCGTCGCCGGATCGACCGAGGCGGCCGGTCAGCTCGGCATCGCCATGGTCTCCCAGGAGTTCCCACTGGTAGGACAGCTCTCGGTGGCGGAGAACCTGCTGCTGGGGCGCCGCCCGCGCCAGTCCAGACGGCGGTTCCTGGTGGACGGAGCCGCACAGCGGGCCGAGGCGAAGGCGATGCTGGCGGAGATCGGCCTGTCCGCGAAGACGATCCCGGTGGGCCGGGAGGTCCGCACCCTTCCGGTGCCGACCCGGCAGATGATCGAGATCGCCAAGGCCTGGGGCCGCGAGCCCAGGCTGCTGATCCTGGACGAGCCGACCTCCTCCCTCGGGCCGGTCGAGGCCGAGATGGTGCTGGCCCTGGCCCGGCAACTGGCCGCACGCGGCGGCACGGTGCTGTTCATCGGCCACCGGCTCGACGAGGTCCGGCAGGTCAGCGACCGTGTCCTGGTGCTGCGCAACGGCCGGCTGGTGGCCGACCTCGAACCCGCGGAGGCCACCGAGGAACGGCTGATCCGGGAGATGGTCGGCGGCGAGGTCGCGCAGGGCGAACCGAAGGCACCACCGGCCACCAGCCCGGTCCTGCTGGAGGTGGAGGGCCTGACCGCGGACGGTCTCGGACCGGTCGACCTGGAGGTGCGCGAGGGCGAGATCCTGGGCGTGGCCGGGCTGATGGGCTCGGGCCGCAGCCGCCTGGTCCACACGATCGCGGGCGCGCAGCCCTCGACAGGCGGCCGGATGCGGCTGGGCGGCGAGTCGTACCACCCGAAGGGCGCGGGCGACGGGGTGGCGGCCGGGATCGCGCTGATCCCCGAGGACCGCAAGGAACAGTCCCTGGTCCTCTTCGCGTCGATCCGCTCCAACGTCGTCGTCTCGGTGCTCAAGCGGATCAGCAGCCGGGGCCTGCTCGGACCGGGCCGGGAACGCGCCGAGGCCCGGAAGATCACCGAGAACGTCAACGTGCGGATGCAGTCGGTGGAGCAGCCGATCGGCTCGCTGTCCGGCGGCAACCAGCAACGCGCCGTCTTCGGGCGGGCGTTCGCCGCCGAGCCGCGCCTGCTGCTGCTCGACGAGCCGACGCGCGGCGTGGACGTGGGCGCGAAGGCGGAGATCTACCAGCTGATCGACCGCGCGGCCCAGGAAGGCATGGGTGTCGTGGTCGCCTCCTCCGAACTGGAGGAACTGCTGTGGATCTGCCACCGCATCGCGGTGATGAACCACGGACGGGTCGCCACGGTCATCGACCGGGCCGACGCCACCAAGGAACGGATCATGACGGCCGCGGCCGGGACGACCGCGAACGCGCCGGAAGGGGCCGTTCGGGACACGACCGACCAGGAACACCTCACGAACGGAGCCACAGCATGAGCGCGCAGAGCACGCTCGTCCCCGAGGAGGCCGCGCCGAAGCAGCGTCCGGCCGTGTCCCACCTCGCCCGCAGGCTCGCCGCCTCCCCGGAGGCCGGCGTCATCATCGCCTGCGTGCTGGTGTTCGCCGGGATCGCCGCCAACGCCGACACGTACACCGCCGTGGGCAACCTCCAGGTGATGGGGCGCGACCTGTCCCAGGTCGGCATCCTGGCGATCGGCGAGTCGCTGGTCATCCTGACCGGCGGCATCGACCTGTCGGTGGGCGCGCTGGCCGGCCTGGCGGGCATCCTGGCCGCCTGGTTCAACGTCAACGAGGGCCTGCCCGCGCCCCTCGCCATCCTGTTCACCCTGGTGATCTGCGGCGCGGTCGGCCTCTGGCACGGGGTCATGGTCACCCGCCTCAACGTGCCGCCCTTCGTGATCACCCTGGTCACCTACACGGTCGCCCAGGGCACCGCGCTCGCGATCACCAGTGGCTCGCCCATCAACAACCTCGACCCGATGTTCAGCAACCTGAGCCAGTACTACATCGGCGAGGTCCCGGTCCCCGCGCTGTTCTTCGTCGGCGCGGCCGCCGTCGCCTGGTTCGTGCTGGAACGCACCTACGTGGGCCGGCAGATCTACGCGGTCGGCGGCAACAAGGAGGCCGCCCGGCTGGCCGGCATCCCGACCGCCCGCAGGATCACCTCCACCTACATCGCCAGCGCGGTGCTCGCCGGTGTGGTGGGCGTCCTGGTGATCGGGCGCATGAACGTGGCCGACCCGTCGGTCGGCGCCGGCTGGGAACTGACCGCGATCGCCGCCGCGGTGGTCGGCGGGATGTCGCTGTCCGGCGGTGAGGGCCGCATCGCCGGCATCGCGGCCGGCGCGATCCTCCTGGAGTTCATCACCAACGGTCTGCTCGCACTCAAGGTCAGCCCCTACGACCAGCAGGTCGTCCAGGGCGCGGTCCTCGGCGTCGCCATCCTGCTCGACCGGGCACGCGCCCGATACTTCGGCAGGAGCCGCGCCTAGCACCCGCTCGGCTCCGCAGACCAGGGCGCACGAAGCCCGGTCGGCGTCGGCACCCGACCGAACGACGGTCGACATATCGAATACCGCTGTGTGGAGGAGGCTGATGATGGTGAACGCCGGGGACGAGACCGCGGGGAACCCCGAACCCTGCGTCGTGGGAGTGGACTTCGGGACACTGTCGGGACGGGCCGTGGTGGTCCGCGTCCGCGACGGCGCGGAGCTGGGCACGGCCGAGCACGCGTACCGGCACGCGGTCCTGGACCGGGAGCTGCCGGACGGCACCCGGCTGCCACCGGACTGGGCCCTGCAGGTGCCGTCGGACTACGTCGACGTGCTGCGGCACGCGGTGCCCGAGGCGCTCGCGGCCGCCGGAGTGCGGTCCGAGCAGGTGATCGGCATCGGCACGGACTTCACCGCGTGCACGGTGCTGCCGGTGCTCGCCGACGGCACCCCGCTGTGCGAACTGCCCGAGTACACGGGCCGCCCGCACGCCTACGTCAAGCTGTGGAAGCACCACGCCGCCCAGGGCCAGGCCGACCGGATCAACGCGCTGGCCGCCGAGCGCAAGGAGCCGTGGCTGGGGCGGTACGGCGGGAAGATCTCCTCCGAGTGGGAGTTCGCCAAGGCGCTGCAGGTCCTGGAGGAGGACCCGGAGATCTACCACCGCACCGAGCGCTGGCTGGAGGCGGCGGACTGGATCGTCTGGCGGCTGTGCGGCACGTACCTGCGCAACGCCTGCACCGCCGGCTACAAGGGCCAGTACCAGGACGGCGCGTACCCCTCACGCGCCTACCTCGCGGCACTCAACCCCGCCTTCGCCGACTTCGTGACCGGGAAACTGGAGCACCCGATCGGCGCGCTGGGCGCGAAGGCCGGGCACCTGACGCCCGAGGCGGCGGCGTGGACGGGACTGCCCGAGGGCGTCGCGGTCTGCGTGGGGAACGTCGACGCCCATGTCACGGCACCCGCGGCGGGAGCCGTGGAGCCCGGCCAGATGGTCGCCATCATGGGCACCTCCACCTGCCACGTGATGAGCTCCGACCAGCACGGCACGGTCCCCGGCATGTGCGGTGTCGTCGACGGCGGCATCCTGCCCGGTCTGTGGGGGTACGAGGCCGGACAGAGCGGTGTCGGAGACATCTTCGGCTGGTTCGTGCGCACCGGCCTGCCCGCCGACTACGCCGCACAGGCGGCCGCGCTGGGCCGGGATCCGCACGAGCACCTGACGGCGCTCGCGGCCGGCCAGCGGGTGGGCGAGCACGGTCTGATCGCGTTGGACTGGCACAGCGGCAACCGCTCGGTGCTCGTCGATCACGATCTGAGCGGTGCGGTCGTGGGACTGACCCTGTCGACCCGGCCGGAGGACGTCTACCGCGCGCTGCTGGAGGCGACGGCGTTCGGCACCCGCACCGTCATCGACGCCTTCGAGACCTCCGGAGTCCCGGTCGGGGAACTCGTCGTCGCCGGCGGGCTGACGAAGAACGCGCTGCTGATGCAGATCTACGCGGACGTCACCCGGCGCCCGCTCGGCGTCATCGGCTCCACCCAGGGCCCCGCCCTCGGCGCGGCGATGCACGCCGCGGTGGCGGCCGGTGCGTACCCCGACATCAAGGCCGCCGCCCGGTCCATGGGCAAGGCCGACCGGGGCGTGTACCGGCCGGACCCGGACCGCGCCGCGGCCTACGACCGCCTCTACGAGGAGTACCGGCTGCTGCACGACTACTTCGGGCGCGGCGCCAACGACGTCATGCACCGCCTGCGCCGCATCCGCGCCGAGGCATCCGTCTGAGCGCTCCTCCGCACGCCCGCACCCCGCTCCGCCGACGCGCCCGCACCCCCCTCTCCATCGACACGCCCGCGCCCCGCTCCACCGAAAGGAACCGTCATGACCGCCCCCGAAATGCCGTCCGCCGGCCAGGAGATCTGGTTTCTCACCGGCAGCCAGGGACTGTACGGCGAGGAAGTGCTGGACCAGGTCGCCCACCAGTCCCGGGCGATCGCCGAGAGACTCGACGCGGCCGACCCGATCCGGCTGCGGATCGTGTGGAAGCCGGTCCTCACCGACGCCGAGTCGATCCGCCGGCTGTGCCAGGAGGCCACCGCCTCCGACCACTGCGTGGGCGTGATCGTGTGGATGCACACCTTCTCCCCGGCCAAGATGTGGATCGCCGGCCTGAGCGCGCTGGACCGGCCGGTGCTGCACCTGCACACCCAGTACAACCTGTCGCTGCCCTGGTCGAGCATCGACATGAACTTCATGAACCTCAACCAGGCCGCCCACGGCGACCGCGAGTTCGCCCACATCGAGTCCCGGCTCGGTATCGAACGCAAGATCGTCGCCGGACACGCCACCGACCCGAGGGTCGTCGGGCGCGTCGCCGCCTGGGCCCGCGCCGCCGCCGGCCGGCACGCCGCCCGCACCCTGCGCCTGGCCCGCTTCGGTGACAACATGCGCGACGTCGCCGTCACCGAGGGCGACAAGGTCGAGGCACAGCTGCGGTTCGGCTTCTCCGTGAACACCTACGGCGTGAACGACCTGGTCGCCGCCGTGGACGCCGTCGACGACAAGGCGGCCGCCGACCTCGCCGCCGAGTACATCGAGTCATACGACATGGTCCCGGCCCTGCGGCCCGGCAACATCCGCCATGACTCCCTGCTGTACGCCGCCCGGCAGGAGATCGGCCTGCGCACCTTCCTCACCGAGGGCGGCTTCACGGCCTTCACCACCAACTTCGAGGACCTCGGCGGCCTGCGCCAGCTGCCCGGACTCGCCGTCCAGCGCCTCATGGCCGACGGCTACGGGTTCGGCGGCGAAGGCGACTGGAAGACCTCCGCCCTGCTCCGCGTGATGAAGGTGATGGGCGAGGGACAGCCCGGCGGCACCACCTTCATGGAGGACTACACCTACCACCTCGGCCCCGGCACGCCGCGCATCCTCGGCGCCCACATGCTGGAGGTCTGCCCCTCCGTCGCGGCCGACCGTCCCCGGTGCGAGATCCACCCGCTGTCCATCGGCGGCCGCGAGGATCCCGTCCGCCTCGTCTTCGACGCGGCCGAGGGACCCGCCGTCGTCGTCGGCCTCTCCGACCTCGGCGACCGGTTCCGGCTGACCGCCAACGAGGTCGACGTCGTGCCCCTCACCGAGCCCGTGCCCCAACTGCCCGTCGCCCGGGCCGTGTGGAAGCCACGCCCCTCGCTGGCGGAATCGGCCGAGAGCTGGCTGCTCGCCGGCGCCCCGCACCACACCGTGCTCAGCTCGGCCGTCGACATCGAGACCCTGGCCGACTACGCCGCCATGACCGGGGTCGAACTGCTCACCATCGGCGAGGACACCACGGTGGAGCAACTCGCCAAGGAGATCCGCTGGAACGCCGCCTACCACCGACTCGCCCAGTCCCTGTGACGCGGCACCGGCTCGAAGGAGAAGGACCATGAGCATCACCGTCCGCGACGGCCTGCGGCAGGAGGTCCTGGCGGCCAACCTCGCCATTCCCCGGGCCGGCCTCGCCACCCTCACCTGGGGCAACGTCAGCGGAGTCGACCGCGAGGCAGGGGTCTTCGTCATCAAACCCTCGGGCGTCCCCTACGAGGACCTCGCCCTGGAACACCTCGTGACCGTCCGCCTCTCCGACGGCGCCGTCGTCGAGGGCGACCTGCGCCCCTCCACCGACACCGAGACCCACCGCTGCCTCTACCTTGCGTTCCCCTCCGTCGGCGGGGTCACCCACACCCACTCCACCCACGCCGTCGCCTTCGCCCAGGCCCACCGCGACATACCGGTCCTCGGCACCACCCACGCGGACACCTTCAACGGCCCCATCCCCGTCACCCGCGATCTCACCGCCGAGGAGTGCGCGAAGGACTACGAGTACAACACCGGCCGTGTCATCGTGGACACGCTCAAGAACGACCGGAGGGCGGTGGAGGTCCCCGCCGCCCTCGTCGCCGGCCACGGCCCCTTCGCCTGGGGCGCCACCGCCCGCAAGTCCCTCGAACACGCCGTCATCTGCGAGGCCGTCGCCGACATCGCCCTGCACACCCTCAGCCTCACCCCGGCCGCCCCACCGCCCCCCCACCTCCTGGACCGCCACTACACCCGCAAACACGGCCCCGACGCCTACTACGGCAACCCGGACGTGACGTCGACACCCGGATGACCGCTGCGCGCGACCGGGCTCCCCATGGGCTATGATTGATCTTGAGGCGGTCACCGAACCCGGTCGGCTGCCGCTGCGTCGGTGGTCCAAGGAAAGACACCCCGCTTCCTGCGGGGAAATGCAGGTGCAAGGCCTGCCCGGCGCTCGGTCACGGAGCCCGTCCGCACACTGCGGACGGGCTCCGCGCGTTGGCACGCGTGGTCAGGAAGCGCGCTGCGGCCTCCCGCCGTCCCGTCAGCTCCGCCGGCCGGTACTCCCGGGGTCGTCCGGGGTGCCGGGCCCGGCGGAGCCGACGTCACGCCCCACCCCTCACGGGGCGATGGCGCTACCCGCGGCTGCCGTCACGAGCGGCGTGCGCGGCGGGTCAGGTACATCGCCCCGCCACCGAGGGCGATCACCGCGGTGGCGGTACCGGCTATCAGGCCGACCGGCGCGCTGGAGCCGGTCTCGGCCAGCGGCGGGGTGCTCCGGCTGGGCGAGGGCGCAGGACTCGTGGGAGGCGCGGACTGCATGGGCGGGACGTGCGAGGTGGTCGGCGGGGTGGTGGAGGTCACGGGCGTGGGGGTGGTGGGCGGCGTCGTGCTCTGGGCGGGCGGCTGGCTCGCCGGGGGCGTGCTCGCACCGGCGGGCGTCGACGGGGAGGGCGTCGGGGTGGGGGAGTCCGGCTGGTCCGGGGTGCAGGCCTTGTCGCCCCCGTTCCATGCGGCGATGAGGTGGTAGGGGGTGACGATGTTGCCGGGCTGGTAGGGGGCGGGGCCGTGGCCGTCACCCGTCTTGCCGTCGTAGACGACGTCGTCGCCGTAGAGATCGATCTGCCCGTAGCAGTCCGGGGTCCTGACCGAGAGCTTCTGCCAGGTCCGCTTGGCGTCGTCGGCGCCGGCCTGGTCGGCGGAGGTGAGGTACACCGTGGCGTGGTCGACGAGGGTCTGGTGGCCGGAGGTGTACCAGTTGGAGCCCTCGGTGGTGTACTCGGCCAGCGAGACCGGGTACGTGCAGCCGGCGCCGACCTGCTGACCGGGGGCCAGGCGCACCTCGACGGTGCCCGGGACGGCGGTCCACTGGTGGAAGCCGCCCTGGGAGGTCCAGTCGGCGCCGACCGGCTTTCCGTCGCCGTCGACGATGCGGTACTGCACGGTGGCGGACTGGCAGCCGCCCCCGGTGGTGGCGCTCGCCGAGGTCGCTCCGAGGAGCGGAGCGGTGGCGAGGAAGGCGGTGGTGGCCAGTGCGGCCGCCGTTCTGGCACGTGAGGAGTGCGTCAAGATCTGCCTCTGCGGAATCAAAGGTGTGGGAGGTGGTCGTGCGCGAGTGGTCGGGACACCCGAAGGCCGGGGTCCCTGACGTGGTCACCCGCGTCACATGGCTCACTCAGGACGCAGTGAGTGATCCAGATTCTCGTCAGTCCACGCAACGTCCGTCAAACTTTCGCGAGTTCATTACACAGCGTCGCTCTCACGACTGCCGGTAGTTTCAAGGCGTAAGCCGTCCACCACCCTGGAGACACCGATGACTGAACGTGCCGACCGGATCATCGCCGCGCTGCGCAGCGGACACGACCACCTCGCCGCACGGGCGCGCGGCCTGGCCGCCGCCGACCTCACCAAGGGGTCCGGAGCCGCCGAGTGGGACCTGTCGCAGGTGCTCAGCCACCTCGGCAGCGGTGCGGAGATCACCCTGGCCCTCCTCGAGGGGGCTCTGGACGGCACCGGCCCGAAGGACATGGACTTCAACAAGTCCGTGTGGGCGCGCTGGGACGCGATGTCCCCGGCCGAACGGGCCGAGGGGTTCGTCCCCGCCAACGAGGCGCTGGTGAGCCGTTACGAGAAGCTCGACACGCACACCCGTGAGACGCTGCGCATCGACCTCGGCTTCCTGCCGGTACCCGTGGACGTGGCCACGGCGGCGGGCCTGCGGCTCAGCGAATTCACCTTCCACACCTGGGACATCGAGGTCGCCTTCGATCCGGCGGCCGTCCTGGCGCCGGACGCGACCGAGCCCCTGCTCGACCAGGCCGGTCTGCTCATCGGCCACCTCGGCAGGGCCGACGCCGTGGACGGCCGTCCCGTCCGCCTCACGGTACGGACCACGGATCCCGGCAGGTCCTTCGGACTCACCCTCGACGAGGCGGTCGCGCTCGGCGACGCACCGGCCGAGCCCGACGCGGTCCTGAGCGCGCCCGCCGAGTGGTGGCTGCGCCTCACGACCGGCCGTCACGCCCCCGCGCACACCCCGACGAGCGTGACCCTCACCGGGGGCGCACTGACGCTGGACGACCTACGACGGGTCTTCCCCGGCTTCTGAGTCGAGGGTGCCCTCAGGGCGCCGGCCGGGGGTGGTCACCGGCAGGGGAGACGGGTGGGTCGTGCGCGCGCTGTGCGAGCATGCCCTGGCACGGACCGTCGGACCGCCGACGAGGACGGACAGGGAATCGACGTGGAATCCGGATCTCAGGCCGGGCCGGCCGCATCCCGGCCGGCGCCCGCCGACGTGGCGCGGAGCGCACCGCCGTGCCGCCGGGGGCGCCTGACATGGTGGTCGCGGCGCGTGGTGTCCGTCAGCGCCTTCGCGCTGGCGGTCGTGACCATGGCCTCCTTGGTCTTCAACGCGTTCACTGCGGGGCGTGCCGCGCCTCCCGAGGGGCTGCGCTACGTGCAGGCGGCGGACATCCGCACGCGGTACCGGACCTGGGGCACGAGCGGGTCGCCGGTCGTCCTCGTCCACGGCGCCTTCGAGCAGGCGGACACCTGGGCGCGCCTGGCTCCGCTCCTCGCCCGCGATCACCGGGTCTACGCGCTCGACCTGACCGGCGACGGGTACAGCGAACGCCGCGGCCCCTACACCGTCGACCATCTCACCCGTCAGCTGTTGGGCTTCCTCAGCGCCGTGCACCTCGGCGGGCCCGGCGAACGCCCGCTGCTGGTGGGCCACTCCAGTGGTGCCGCGGTCGTCGCGGAGGCGGCCCTGCGTGCCCCGGGGCGGATCGGAAGCGTGATGCTGCTCGACGGGGACGCCCTGGACACCGGCGCCGGTCCGCCGTCCGCCGCCAAGTACCTGCTGGTCGACCCGTACCGCACCAGCCTGCTGCGGCTCGGCCTCGGCGTCGACCGGCTGATCCGCTCCTTCTACGACGCCCAGTGCGGCCCGGCCTGCCCGCGTCTGGACGCGGCCGGGGTCGACGAGTGGCGTCGGCCGCTGCGGGTGCCGGGCGCGGAGGCCGCGCTGTGGAACATGCTCGGTCAGGGCGTACCCGGTCTCCCCGTCGGTCAGGTGGCCCGACTCGCCGCCCTCCGCATACCCAAGTCCGTCGTGTTCGGCGCCGAGGACGACGTGTTCAGCGAGCAGACCCCGCAGCAGACCGCCCGCCGCATCGGCGCACCACCGCCCACTCTGATCCCCCGGGCCCGCCACCTCACCATGATCTCCGACCCCCGGCGGGTCGCCGCAGCCGTGGAAGCCCTCGCCGACACCCGTGCCGCTGCGCCGTAGGAAGCCCCCCCGCGCCTCGGCTGAGGCTGCGCGGACCGACACACACGGCGCCGGCCCGCGCACCGGCCTCGCTGCGGCTGCTCACCGGGTTCGTCTTCCTGTGGGCGCTCCTCGACAACACCTTCGGCCTCGGGTCGTCGTCCTGATCACCGCGACAGGGCCGATCGGGCCCCCGCGGGGACGTGCGGCCCCTGCCGGACATCCCGTCAGGAGGCGACGCTCGTAGCGGAACCCCGTTCAGGAGGCAGAGACCATGGCCCGTGCCGTCACCGCCGGCCTCGACGGCCCCCTTGAGAGCCGCGCCACGGCCGAACTGGCGGCCCACGAGGCCGAGTTGCTCGACCCACCGCTGAAGCCTGGCCACGTCCGGGAGCCCGTACCGGCCGTCGAGGGCCCAGGCACCGCTGCTCGGCCCCGAGGCCCACCGGCACCCACACCGGCTCCGTCACCCATGCCGTCCTGCACCACTCCACCGCCCCCGTCGCCGTCGTCCCGCACGGCTGACGCACCCGCCGTACCCCGCCCCAGACCCCCCAACTCCTCAGGAGCAGACATCATGAAGGCAGCCGTGACCCTGCCGGTCGTCGTCGCGGTCGACGGCTCCGAGCCGAGCCTGCGCGCCGTCGACTGGGCGACCGACGAGGCCGTCCTGCGCGGACTGCCGTTGCGCCTCGTGTACGCCTCGCTGTGGGAGCGGTACGAGGGCACCCAGCTCGCCGAGGACCTGGACCGGCCGTCCGAGGAGCTCGTGGCGGAGGACATCGTCGAGACCGCGGCGCGGCGGGCCCGGCGCAGGCGGCCCGACGTGACGGTCTCCACCGACGTGCTGGCCGAGGAACCCGAGTACGCACTCGTCCGGGAGAGCCGCGATGCCGCCCTGCTGGTGACGGGCAGCCGGGGACGCAGCGGCCTCGCTGAGGCACTGCTCGGCTCGGTGAGCCTGACCCTCGCCGGGCACGCGCACTGCCCGACGGTCGTCGTACGCGGCAGCCACGACAACCGGACCGTGACGCCGGTCCACGGCAGGATCGTCGTGGGCGTCGGGGAGAACGGCAAGCGGTCCCCGGCCGTGCGCTTCGCCTACGAGGAGGCGCGGCGGCGCGGGGTGGCCCTGGACGCCGTACGGGCCTGGCGCGTCCCCGCCCGAGAGGCCACCGACCACCCCCTGATGTCCCCGGCACCCGCCCGGTTGCACGAACAGCAGGCGGTGGACGCCCTGGACACGGCGCTGGCGAACGTCCCCGGCGACATCGAGGCGCACCGGCACACGGTCGAGGGACACGCCCGGTCCGTGCTCGTGGCCGCCTCGTACGGCGCCGACCTCCTGGTCGTCGGAGCCCGGCGCCGCCCACGGACCTTCGGGCTCCAGCTGGGCCGGGTCGCCCACGGCGTGCTGCACCATTCCGCGTGCCCGGTCGTCGTCGTGCCCGAGCCGATGTGACGGGCGGACGCGCCTGGCCTCGCAGCAGCTGCCGCCCTCGGGTCGACCGGCTGCTTCTTCCCGCCCGTCCCGCCGGTTCCCCCCATGACCGGCCGCACCGTCGCCGACGCCTGCTCGCCCCCCGGGTCGGCCGACCGGCCCTCGGTGCACCCCGGCCGGCCATGGGGCCCCTGGCCGATCCGCCGGATGCTCGAAGTGCCCACAGACGCCCGGAGGAGAACCCGATGACGGACGGCCTGCTCAGCCTCCCCCCGGTCCACGCGCTGCTCGCGGACGGCACCACCGTGTGCATCCGCCCTGCGGCGCCCGGGGACCACGACCGGCTGAAGGGGTTCTACGACCGGATGTCCGCGGAGAACCTGAGGTTCAGGTTCTTCTCGATCAGCCGGGGCTCGGGCGCCCTGCCCGCGGGCCGCGCCTGCGCCCCCGCCCGTCCGGGCTACCTCGCCCTGGTCGCACAGGCACCGGGCGGGGTGATCGGCATCGCCGAGTACGACACCGGCGGCGACGGCGGGGACACCGCGGAGGTCTCCATCGCCGTGTCCGACGGGATGCACCACCGCGGGGTCGGCACGCTGCTCGTCGAGCACCTGGTCTCCGCGGCCCGCGCCGAGGGCATCACCGGCTTCACCGCCGACGCGCCCAGCGAGAACCGCGAGGTGCTCCGCCTCTTCGCCGACCTGGGGCTGCGCCGCCGCAAGGCTCGCCCCGCTCACCGACCACGACGTGCACGACCTGATCACCGCGCCGCGCTGCGCCCCGCTCCTGTTCGGCGCGGACGGCGGCGCGCCCGTCGATCTCGAAGCCCTGGAACAGCTCCTGCTGCGGTTGTCGCGGATGGCCGCGGACCTTCCCCAGCTCGCCGAGGCCGACTTCGACCCGGTCCTCGCCGCGCCCGGCCAGGTCACCGTGGTCGACGCCCGCGTGCGCCTGCTGCCGCGCCGGCCCCACGTCCCCCATCTGCGCCGACTGCGCTGACCGGTGACGTCGCCTCGGCCGTTTACGGAACCCCATTACTCGGCCGTTTACGGAACCCCGTCAAAAGTCAAAAGAGGTGGCCCGGCTGCCGGCCGGGGACCGGGTCAGCGGACTGCCGAGCGACTCGGGCAGCCTGGGGGCAGCTCGAACACACCGTCCAGCCCGGCAGCCCGGATGATCCGCAGGACACGTCCGTCGGTGATCAGCCGGAGCCGCCCGCACCGTGCGCGGACGCGGTTGCGGGTGCGGCACAGCACCCCGAGCCCGGAGCAGTCGATGAAGGTCGCGGGGCGCAGGTCCAGGACCAGATCGGGGTGCGGGTCCCGCGTCAGGGCGTCCAGCCGGGACCGCAGCGAAACCACCGCGAGCAGGTCGAGCTCTCCGCGCAGCGTCACCACGGTCGTCCCGTCGACGGTGCGTACGGTGGGGGAGGCCGCGAGCCGCGGGTGGTTCTCGGACATAGTCAGATCAAAGCCCCGGCGAGGAGGCCGCGGAAGGGCCGAACGGTCCCCGTCGTGCCGACCCGACAGGCCCTCCGCGGTCCGCCCGGATGCCCGTAGGAGGGCCCCACCCGCCCGGGTGAGTGGCCCGACCGGCCCAAGCCGGTCTCCCGCACGCGGAGCAGGCTGGAGGTGCGGGGCAAACCCGGTGCCCGGTACGCGGCAGGCCGCGTACCGGCAGCCGCCACTCGCCACCGGGTCCCGGCTCCGCGACCGACCAGTGGGATGAGGAGCGTCATGAAGGGATTCGTGTTCCACGGACCCGGGCAGTCCGCCTGGGAAGAGGTCCCGGACCCGGCCGTCAAGGAGCCCACCGACGCGATCGTGCGCGTCGAGGCCGTCACCATCTGCGGCACGGACCTGCACATCCTCAAGGGCGACGTGCCCGAGGTACAGCCCGGTACGGTCCTCGGCCACGAGGCCGTCGGCGAGATCGTCGAGGTGGGCAGCGACGTATTGACCGTACGCCCCGGTGACCGGGTACTGATCTCCTGCATCAGCTCCTGCGGGCGCTGCTCCTCCTGCCGGGAGCGGATGTACGGCCAGTGCCGCGGCGGCGGCGGGTGGATCCTCGGCCACCTCGTCGACGGCACCCAGGCCGAGTACGTCCGCGTTCCCTTCGCGGACCTCTCGGTCCACGCCCTGCCCGCCACTCTCGACGGCAAGGACGCCGTCCTGTTCGCGGACATCTTCCCGACCTCGTACGAGGTGGGCGTCCTCAACGGACACGTCCGCCCCGGCGACACCGTCGCCGTCGTCGGCGCCGGGCCCATCGGACTCGCGGCGATCGCCACGGCCCGGCTGTTCTCGCCGGAGCGGATCATCGCCGTGGACCTGGCCCCGGCCCGGCTGGAGGCCGCTCACCGGTTCGGTGCCGACGCGGTGGCCGACGTGCACGAAGCGCCCCGGCAGCTGGTGGCCGACCTGACCGACGGCCTGGGCGCCGACGTCGTCATCGAGGCGGTGGGTGTGCCGGAGAGCTTCGAGCTGTGCACCCGTATGGTCCGGCCCGGTGGGCACGTCGCCAACATCGGCGTGCACGGCAGGCCGGCGACCCTGCACCTGGAAGACCTGTGGAGCAAGAACGTCACCGTCACCACCGGCCTGGTCGACACCCACTCCACCCCCACCCTGCTGCGGATGGCCGCCGCCGGCCGGCTGCCCACCGCGCAGCTCGTCACCCACACCTTCCCGCTCGACCGCATGGCGGAGGCCTACGAGGTCTTCGCGCACGCCGCCACCACCGGCGCCCTCAAGGTCGTGCTCGGGGAGGAGCAGCACGAGGCCGTCGCCGTGCGCACGGCCTGACGAAAGGACGTGACGGCCATGCCCGAAGGGACCCGGCACGGCCCGGGACGGCACGACACGACACGGGACGACACGACACGGCACGACACGACATGGGACGACACGACACGGCACGACACCGGGACCACGGTGGAACGCGCCCGCGGCGACCTGGGCCGCCGGCTCGCGGCCCGGCGCGCACAACTCGGCCTGACCCGCCAGGAGACGGCGGCCCGGGCGGGCATGGCGTCCAGCTACCTGAAGCACCTTGAGGAGCACCCCTGCGCCAGTCCGAACAGAGGCACCGTGCTCAGCCTCGCCGCAGCCCTGGAGACGACGCCGGCGCAGCTCACCGGGGGCGGCGCCGACCTCCCGCCCGGCCCGGAACAGGCCGCCCCCGACGCCGAGATCACGGAACTGGGAGCAGCGGAGTGCACGGCCCTGCTGGGCACCCACGGCGTCGGCAGAATCGCCCTGCCGACCGCATCGGGGCCGGTCGTCGTGCCCGTCAACTACAGCGTGGTCGACGGCGCGGTCGTCTTCCGGACCGCCTCCGGTACGACACCGTCCCTGGCCGCCGGTCACCAGGTGGCCTTCGAGGTCGACCGCATCGACGACGCGTTCAGCACCGGCTGGAGCGTGCTGGTCCGCGGCGAGGCCCGCATCGTCACGGCGCCGGACGAGACCCGCCGCCTCGACGAGCAGGCGTACAGCGCACCGTGGGCCGGCGGGCACCGGGACCTCTGGATGCGGGTCGAGCCGGGCACGGTCACCGGGCGGCGGATCACCGCGTGACGTCCTGGCCCGGCGCCGGGACCGTCCGGCCGTCCGGTGGACGCGCCCACCTCGGCGCCCTGGCGGGTGACCGCCGTCCGCCGGGGCCGGTAGCGTGACCCACTGAGCCGAGCGGCCGGTGTCAGCCCGCCCGGAGACCGAGGAGACGCTGGTGGGAAGCCCCGAGGAGGCGCGCGTACGGCTGCCGCAGCTGAGGCTGGACGAGCTGCTGGAGGAGTTGCAGGCGCGGCTGGACGCGGCGCGTGGCACGCGGGACCGGGTGCACAGCCTGCTGGAGGCGGTGCTGTCGGTCGGGCGGGAGCTGGACCTGGAGCAGGCGCTGCGCGGCATCGTCGAGGCGGCCGCGGCCCTGGTCGACGCCGAGTACGCGGCCCTGGGCGTCATCGGCCCGGACGGCAGGCGGCTGTCCGCGTTCCACACCGTCGGCGTCGCCGAGGAGCGGATCGCCCGGATCGGCCCGTACCCGGAGGGCCACGGCATCCTCGGCGAACTGATCCGCCACCCCGAGCCGCTGCGCCTGGCGAAGATATCCGGCCACCCCGCCTCGTACGGCTTCCCGCCCGGCCACCCGCCGATGAACACCTTCCTCGGTGTTCCCATCAGGGTCCGCGACCAGGTCTTCGGCAACCTCTACCTCACCGAGAAGCGCGGCGGGACACAGTTCGACGAGGACGACGTGTCGGTGATCTCGACTCTCGCGGTCGCGGCCGGCGTCGCCATCGACAACGCCCGCCTGTACGAGGAGTCCCGGCTGCGGGAACGGTGGCTGCGGACGAACGCGCAGATCACCCACAGCCTGATGTCGGGCGGCGGCCGTGCCGAGGTGCTCGCCCTGATCGCGGAACGGGCCGCCGAGATCACCGGGTCGGCGCTGGCCGCGGTGGCGTTGCCGGTGGCGGGCACCGGATCGCTCACCGTGGAGATCGCCGTCGGACTGGACGCCGAGGCGCACCGGGGGCTGGTGCTGCCCCTGGAGAGCACCCTGATGGGCCTCGCCTTCTCCGGGGCCGCCCCGGCCGTCAGCGACGACGTGTCCCGGGACGCCCGCATCTCGCAGGAACCGCCCCGCTTCCAGGGGCTCGGCCCCGCCGTGGGCGTTCCCATCGGCACCGGTGAGGGCGGTGTCCGAGGTGTGCTCCTGCTGTCGCGGGAGGCCGGACGCCCGGTGTTCACCGCGACCGAGAGCGAGACCCTTCAGGCCTTCGCGGCCCAGGCGGCCGTCGCCATGGAGCTGGCGGAACGACGGCAGGACGCGGCGGAGGTCGCGGTGCTCAAGGACCGCGACCGCATCGCCCGCGACCTGCACGACCTCGCGATCCAACGGCTGTTCGCGACGGGGATGACCCTCCAGAGCGCGGGTCGGTTCATCGAGCACACCGAAGCGGCCGAACGCGTGGCACGCGCCGTGGACGACCTGGACGAGACCATTAAGATCATCAGGTCGACGATCTTCGGTCTGCGGGCCCGGGAGGACGGCGCCGGGACCGGGCTGCGGGCCCGCACCGTACGGGTGGCGGGAGAGGCGGCGCAGGTCCTCGGCTTCGCCCCGAGCGTCCGCATGGACGGGCTGCTCGACACCGAGGTGCCCAGGGAGACGGCCGACCACGTGACAGCCGTCCTCTCCGAGTCCCTCACCAACATCGCCCGGCACGCCCGCGCCGACCGCGCCGACGTGAGCCTGTCCACCGACGGACACCAACTGCTGCTGACGGTCCGGGACAACGGCGTGGGCATCCCGCCGGACGGCCGCCGCAGCGGGCTGCGCAACATGGCGGAGCGGGCGGAGCAGTTGGGCGGCCGGCTGGACTGGGACTGCCCGCCGGCCGGCGGCACGGCACTGCGGTGGCGGGTACCGGTCAGGCGGACGTAGTGCTGTGACCGGAAAGGTTCACCGGCTCGCGACGCCCGGCACGGCACCTCGCCGCGTTGTCGCAACGCCCGAGTACATCCAGTACGCGGGCGATGCTCCGCCTTGCGATGCACCGCACCGGACGCCGCGAGCCTCCGGCGAACCTTTCCGGTCACAGCACCAGCGGGCCCGGGACACCCGGATCCGGCACCGGCGGCGCCGTCCACCCCGCCCGGCACGGCTACGTGTTCCAGCACGTACGGGGCCTGCCCAGGGCGTACTGAGCGGCGCGGGGGCGGGTCCCCCGTTCGTTGCGCGTGCCCGTCAGCCGTGCTTGGCTCGCCCGATGAACTTTCTACTGACGGCGAGTGGCCTGCGCAACGAGACGCTGCGGGACGCGGTGCGGGAGATGCTGGGAAAGCCGTTCGGATCCGCGAACGTCGTCTTCGTGCCCACGGCGTCGGTCGCCGAGCCCGGCGACCACGGATGGATGCTCGCGGACATGAACCGGCTGTACGGCCTCGGCTGGCGGGAGTTCGACGTCCTGGAGCTGAACGGCCTGCCCCCGCGGCTGGTGCTCGACCGGCTGCGCCACGCCGACGTCGTCTACGTCGAGGGCGGCAGCCACTACCACCTCGCGCGCAGCATCACCGGCAACGGCCTGGCCGACGGCTTCCTCGAGGCGCTGGAGGACCGGGTCTACGTGGGGGTCAGCGCCGGATCGATGATCTTCAGCCGGCACCTCACCGGGCACTCCGCCGACGTCATCGGGGACACCGCGGACCTCCATGTGCTCGGCGCGACGACGGTGGAGCCGCCGTTCGGCCTCTTCGACTGGTACCTCAAGCCCCACCTGTACTCGCCGGACTTCCCCGAACGGGACGACGCCTGGGCCGATCGCATCGCCGCTCGGGCGGACTTCCCGATCTACTTCATCGACGACGAGACGGCCGTTCGCGTCCGGGACGGCAAGGTGGACGTCGTCTCCGAGGGCAGGTGGCGGTTCCATCCCGGACTCGACGCGTGACAGGGCCACCGGCAGGGCGGCCCCGGCGGCGGACGTACCGCGCGCGGGCAGCCGCGAAGCCTCCCGTGGGGAGCCGGGAGGTGCGGCCGGGCCCGCCGTCACAGGGAGGCGGCAGGGTCCGAGGGGTGGCTCCACCCGAGAGCGGGGCGCTGTCCGCACACCATGCACCAAAACCAGCCACCGGGATAGATCTCGGCCGGAAATAGCCGCTGCCTCAGTCCTCGCGGCTGGGATCGCGCCGCACCATGACCGCGTGGGCGACGAGTTCGCCCGCGCCGCCGAGTTCCCGGCGGTAGTGGCCCGTTGTCCCACGGACCGCCTCCGGCCGGTGTGGCCCCTGTGGTGCGCGGCCGTCCTGGGTCAGGACGGGTGGGCATCGTGCTTCTCGCGGTGTGCGAGGACCTCGGCCATGTGGGACTGTGCCCAGGTCCTGAGCCCGCGTGTCATGTGGTGGAGCGAGAGGCCGAGTTCGGTCAGCTCGTAGGTCACGGTGACCGGGACCGTCGGCGTCACCGTGCGGGTGAGCAGCCCGTCGTGCTCCAGCGACCGCAGCGTCTGGGTCAGCATCTTCTGGCTGACCCCGGCCAGCAGACGGGAGAGCTCGGAGTACCGCATCGCCTTCGGCGCGGCTGCGGGGGCCGCGTCGCCGGGACCGGGCCTGTGGTCGCCGCCCAGCGCGCACAGGATCAGGACGACCCACTTGTCCGAGATGCGGTCGAGCAACTGCCGACTGGGGCACCCCGCCAGGAACGCGTTGTACTCCACCTTGGCCTGAGCCCTCTTCTGGGCCGCCTTCGTCGTCGTCACCGCTCGCACCTCTCACCGATGGGTGGGTTACGCACTTCTGAGTGCCTACTTCCCGGCAGGAAGTTCCGCTCCCATGCTGAAGCAGGGGGGCGGCGGACGCCACCCCCGGAGCGAGACGACGAAAGGCAACACGATGAGCACACCCTCGCCCTCCCTTCCCGGCGGCACCTGGACTCTGGGCGACCTGACCGTCACCCGGTTCGGTTACGGGGCGATGCAGCTGGCCGGCCCGTGGGTGATGGGGCCGCCGGCCGATCCCGAGGGTGCCCTGGCGGTGCTGCGCGAAGCGGTCGGCCTCGGCATCACCCACATCGACACCAGCGACGCCTACGGGCCGCGCGTCACCAACGAGTTGATCCGCGAGGCGCTGCACCCGTACCCCGAGTCGCTGCACATCGTGACCAAGGTGGGCGCGACCCGCAACGAACAGGGCGGCTGGCCCACGGCCCGGCGACCCGACGATCTGCGCCGCCAGGTCCACGACAACCTCACATCCCTCGGGCTCGACGTACTCGACCTGGTCAACCTGCGGCTCGGCGACGCCGAAGGTCCCCAGCCCGGCTCGCTCGCCGAGGCGTTCGAGACGCTCGTCGAACTCCAGCGGCAGGGCCTGATCCGCCACCTCGGGATCAGCAACGCGACCGAGGAGCAGGTCGCGGAGGCCCAGCGCATCGCGCCGATCGTGTGCGTGCAGAACATGTACAACCTCGCCCACCGTCACGACGACAAGCTCATCGACCGGCTCGCCACCGAAGGCGTCGCGTACGTGCCCTTCTTCCCCCTCGGGGGCTTCACCCCGCTCCAGGCCTCGGCGCTCTCGACGGTCGCCGCCCGGGTGAAGGCGACCCGGATGTCCGTCGCACTGGCCTGGCTGCTGCAACGGTCACCGAACATCCTGCTCATCCCCGGCACGTCGTCGACGGCACACCTGCGCGAGAACGTCGCCGGCGCGGGACTCGCCCTCACCCCTGAGGACCTGACCGAGCTGGACGACATCGGCCGCTGAACGCCCGACGCGGGTCGTTCAGTCGCGGGTCGGCGCCGCATCACCGGCGAACAGGCCGCTCGGATCGCCGCCGAGGCGTACCCGCTCCCCCCGGACCCGGGTGCGGTCGTCCCGGAGGTGCTGAGTGGCCCCTCAGATCGCCGCGCGGATGATCCCCACGGTGCGTGCCAGGTGCGGCTCCGAGCGGTCGGCGCGGTGGGCCACGGCGAGCTCCACGCGTGCGTCGGCCCCGGACAGCGGCAGATAGGCGACACCGTCGAGTGCCAACGCGGTCACCGGCTCGGGCACGACCGCGACCCCGAGGCCGCCGGCGACGAGCGTGACCAGGGTGGAGGTCTCGCCGACCTCGTGGCGGATGCGCGGCTCGACGCCGGCGTCACGCAACAGGCCCAGGACGACGTCGTACATCACGGAGCGGCGGTCGGCGGAGTGCACGATCAGATCGGCGCCGGCCAGGTCCGTGACCCGCAGCCTCTTCCGACGGGCGAGGGGGTGGTCGACCGGTGCTGCCACGACGAGCCGGTCCCGGCGCAGGGTGTGCACGGTGAGGGAGAGGTCGGCCGCCGGCGGCCGCAGCAGCGCGACGTCGATCGCACCCGCGCGCAACGCCTCGACCTGGTCGGGCGCGAGCATCTCGCCGCGGAAGGAGAAGTCGACGCCCGGCAGTTGTTCCGTGAGCCGCCGTGAGAGCGCGGGGAGCAGGCTGTACGTCGCCGAGCCCACGCACCCGATCGCGAGGTGCCCCACCGACCCGGACGCGACGAGCCGTGCGTGGTGGGCGGCCTCCTCCACGTCCGTCAGGATCGCGCGTGCCCGCTCGAGATAGGCACGGCCCGCCTCGGTGACGTCGACACGGCGCGTGGTGCGCCGGAGCAGTTCCACGCCGAGCTCGGCCTCCAGCTGCCGGATCTGCTGGGACAGCGGCGGCTGCGCCATGTGGAGCCGCTCGGCGGCGCGACCGAAGTGGCGCTCCTCGGCCACCGCCACGAAGTACCGGAGGTGCCGCAGATCCATATGTCATCCATCTCAATCCGCTTCGATATGCGTACTTCAGAATATCGCGGCCAAGGACTAGCGTCGCTGCCATGAGCGCTTTCCTGTACGCCGCGACCCGGACGCCCTTCGGCCGCTTCAACGGGGCGCTGGCCGGCGTCCGCCCCGACGACCTCGCCGCCGCCGCGATCACCTCGACGCTCGCCCGGGTGCCGGGCCTCGACCCAGCCGCGATCGACGACGTGGTGTGGGGCAACGCCAACGGCGCCGGCGAGGAGAACCGCAACGTCGGCCGCATGGCCGCACTCCTCGCCGGTCTCCCGGTGAGCGTGCCCGGCACCACGGTCAACCGCCTGTGCGGGTCCAGTCTCGACGCGGCGATGACGGCCAGCCGCACCATCGAGTCCGGCGACGCCGAGGTGGTGCTCACCGGCGGCGTGGAGTCGATGACCCGCGCGCCGTGGGTCCTGCCCAAGCCGGCGAAGCCCTTCCCGGTCGGTGATGTCACCGCCGTCTCCACCACGCTCGGCTGGCGGCTGGTCAACCCGCGGATGCCGAAGGAGTGGACCGTCAGCCTCGGCGAGGCCAACGAACAGCTCCGGGAACGCTTCGGGATCTCCCGCGAGCGCCAGGACGCGTTCGCCGCCCGCTCCCACCGACTCGCCCACGCCGCTTGGGAGTCGGGGTTCTACGACGACCTGGTGGTGCCGGTCGACGGCGTCGACCTCACCCGCGACGAGGGTATCCGGGCCGGATCGACACCGGAGGTGCTGGCGGGGCTCAAGCCGGTCTTCCGCACGCCGGACCAGGGCGGCACGATCACCGCGGGCAACGCGAGCCCGCTCAACGACGGCGCTTCCGCGGTGCTGCTGGGCAGCGAGAAGGCCGCGAGCACGATCGGCGCCGACCCGCTCGCCCGGATCGCCGGCCGCGGCGTGATGGCGCTGGAGCCGCAGGCCTTCGGCTACGCCCCGGTCGAGGCGGCCAACCGCGCGCTGGCACGAGCCGGGATCGGCTGGGACCAGGTCGGCGCCGTCGAACTCAACGAGGCCTTCGCCGTGCAGTCGCTGGCCTGCCTCGACGCGTGGAAGATCGACCCCGCCCTCGTCAACCAGAAGGGCGGCGCCATCGCGATCGGCCACCCGCTCGGCGCCTCCGGCGGCCGCATCCTCGCCACGCTGGCCAAGGTGCTCCGCGAGACGGGGCAGCGCTACGGCGTCGCCGCGATCTGCATCGGGGTCGGCCAGGGGCTCGCCGTCGTCCTGGAGAACTGCGATGTGACGGGAGCAGCCCAGTGAGCCGGACGGAGATCGTCGACTCCGCCGACGCGGCGGTCGCCGGGATCGAGAACGGGTCCACCGTCCTGGTCGGCGGGTTCGGCCTGGCCGGGATGCCGTTCGACCTGATCGACGCGCTCATCCGGCAGGGCGCGAAGGACCTCACCATCGTGTCCAACAACGCCGGCAACGGCGACGTCGGCCTGGCCGCGCTGCTGGCCGCCGGCCGGGTGCGCAAGGTGCTGTGCTCCTTCCCGCGCCAGGCGGACTCCTGGGTCTTCGACGACCTCTACCGCGCGGGAAAGATCGAACTGGAGGTGGTGCCGCAGGGCAACCTCGCCGAGCGGATGCGCGCGGCCGGAGCCGGCATCGGCGCCTTCTACTGTCCGACCGCGGTCGGCACGCCACTGGCCGAGGGCAAGGAGGTGCGGGAGATCGACGGCCGCACGTACCTGCTGGAGTACCCGATCAAGGGTGACTACGCGCTGATCGGCGCGCACGTCGCGGACACGCTGGGAAATCTCGTCTACCGCAAGACGGCCCGCAACTTCGGACCGGTCATGGCGACGGCCGCGACGACGACCGTCGTCCAGGTCGAGCAGGTCGTCGAGGCCGGAAAGCTCGACCCCGAGGCCGTCGTCACCCCGTCCATCTACGTCGACCGGATCGTCCAGGTGGCGGCCCGGCACTACACCGTGCAGGGGGCACGATGACCACCACGTCCACCGACCACCGGCTCTCGATGGACGAACTGGCCGCCGTGATCGCACGCGACATCCCGGCGGGCGCCTTCGTCAACCTCGGCATCGGACAGCCCACGAAGATCGCCGACCATCTGCCGCACGGCTCCGGGGTGGTGCTGCACACCGAGAACAGCGGACACCGGAAGCCGAGGAGGAGGGCGTGGTGGACGCGGAGATCGTGGACGACGAGAAGGGCGC
>NZ_JBEYJU010000104.1:0-29184 GCF_040703965.1 Streptomyces sp. NPDC006655
GCCGAAAACGGTACCCACCTGCGGGGGACCATGACACGGGCCGAGCGGTTCTCGATGCCGCGGACGACGGCGTCCGCGACGCGCGTGGGGGCGATGGCCTTGCCGAGCAGGGACGGGAAGGCGATCTCGCGCATGCGGGTGGTGATGTCGTTGCTTCCGAAGGCTGCTCCAGCGATGGGCGTGTGGACCCAGCCGGGGTAGAGCACCCCGGCGCTGGCGCCGTGGATGCCGAGTTCGGCGCGCAGGGCGCGGCCGAACTGCTCGACGCCGGCCTTCGACATGGCGTAGGGGGCGTTGGTCATGCCGTTGAAGTAGGCGTACACCGAAGCGGTGACCAGGACGTGCCCGCGCGCCGCGATAACGTGCGGCAGTGCGGCACGAACGGTGCGCCAGACGCCCAGCAGGTCCACTTCGACGACGCGCTCGAACATGGCCGGGTCGATGGTGGCGATCGTCGCCGGCGGATCGGCCGCGATCCCCGCGTTGGCGAAGACGACATCCAGGCCGCCGAACCGGTCGACCGTACGGTCCACCGCGTCGGCCAGTGCGGCGCGGTCGGTGACATCCACCGACAGCGCCAGTGTCCTGTCGCCGCCGAGGTCGCGGGCGAGGGCCGATATGGCGTCGATGCCCCGGTCGGCGAGGACCACGTTGGCTCCGCGCGAGTGCAGCGTGCGGGCGGTGGCCGCACCGATGCCTCCGGCTGCGCCGGTGATGAAGACGGTCTTCCCCGCAATCGGGTAGGTGAGCACCTCGTACCTCTTTCAGGGTGTCGTGGGTCCCGGGGCTTCACCGGGTGCGGAGCCGATGGGGACGTGCCGCGCCAGGAAGGCGAGCTGGTCGTGGAGGACGCGTTCGAAGGGCTCGCCGAGGTAGATGTCGAAGTGGCCGTCGGGGTAGAGGCGGATCTCGCCGCGCGGGGCCCTGCGGGCATGGCGCAGGGTGGGCCGCGCGGGGGCCACGCTGTCGTGCTCGCATACGCAGAACAGCACCGGGCATGCGATCTTCGCGGTCCGGCGGCCCGGCCGGTAGCGGAGGATGTCCAGGGCGAAACGTGCCGCAACCTGGTTGGAGAAGTGCGCGTCGTTGGGCACGAGGGCCAGGTAGCCGGGCTCGGCGTCCGCAGCGGTCATCAGCGCGGCGGATCCGGGCGGCCCCGCCGTCGCGACCATGACGGGAGGGCGCCTTAGGCGGGCGCCGACCACGTCACGGACCGCGCGGGCCATCACCTTCACCGAGGTGTCCGGGCGCATCGCCAGGGCAGAGGCGACACCATCGGTGAACAGGCCCTGGGCGATGACGGCGACGACGGCTGGGTCCTGGGCGGCTGTCGCCAGGACATGGCCGCCGCCGAAAGAGGTGCCCCACAGGACCACGCGCCGGGGATCGGTCTCCGGCCGGGACCGCGCGTACGCCACGGCGGCCCGCCAGTCCTGGAGCTGTCGTCCGATGCTCAGGAGCTGTCGCGGCTGACCGCCGCTGGCCCCGAAGTGCCGGTAGTCGAACACCAGGCATGCGTAGCCGGCGGCGGCGAAACGCTCGGCGTAGGCATCCAGCCGCATCTCGCGGACCCCACCGAGACCGTGTGCCATGACCACCACGGGACGCCGGCCCCCGCCCTCGGGCAGGTACAGCCAGGCGTGACACTCGTCCGGCCCCGAAGGAAACGTCACATCCAATCGGTCGGTCATCGGACCTCCGTAACACGGCTCGCATCGTTGGGTTCGCGGAAACTTGGAACCACTTCCAACATTGGAAGTTAATCCAATATTGCAGGGGTGTAAAGCAAATCGACGGCAACGAACCCGTCACGTCTCCGCTGGGTCCTGAGCCACGCCCTACCTCAGCACCACACCCGGCAGCCATTGGTCGACTCCCGCCGCTACAGCGACGCCACCCCGCTGAGGGCCGCTGCCTCCGGCCCCGCGACCGAGGACCCCCTCGACCATGCCTGGCGCCGGTTCCTCGCCGTCGTCGATCACGCCCCGACGCTGATCGACCGGTGCCGCCCTGCCAGCAGCCCGTGGCCCGACGACGCCACGGCGCTGTCCCGCCTGGCCGACGCCCTGGCCGATGCCGAGGCCCTGCCGGACGAGGTAGTCGACGGCGGTTCTGTGCCACCGCAGCAACGCCGTGCACGCGCGTGGGGGCCATCGAGACCTGGCTCACCGACGGCGAGACGTTCTTGCGCCAGGCCCGCGTGAGCGCACCTCACCGCCGCCGGTCCCTTCCCGTGGCCGCGCCAGCCCGCCCCCTCACCGCGGGCCGACCCGCGCAACGCAGCCGCTGACAGTTCCGCTCCGGACCCCGGAGGGGATGACGATGCCGACCACGGGCCGACCGATGCCGAGGATCTCCAGTTTGCGTACCAGCTGGGGCAGGACGGCCTCGATGGAACAGGTGCTGAGGGCGACGAGCAGTTCGGCCTTGAGGAAGCGGATGAGGCCGAACAGGCTCAGGCGGCGGGCCCGCATGATGGCGCCGAGGACGACGAGGACGTAGGCGATGCAGGTCGCGCTGAACAATCCAGACCGCCGTCACGTTCTTCGGACACGGGCTCACGAACCGCTCACGGAAGTAAACGCAACGGTGTTGCACGGTACGTGCCAACCTGATCTCCGGGGCCGGTTCACCCACGTACTGGCCGGGACCGGGGGCTTGCGGCGCATCCGGAAGCCACGGCCAGTACCAGCGGCACGCCCCGGCACGGCACGAGGCGCAGTCCGCGGAAGGTGTCCGCCCGCCCGTGTTCCCGTACGCCGACGAAGTCGGGCCCCTTCGTCAGGGAGCCGGCCAGACGCGCCAGGTCAGTGGAGGTTGCCACCCGGCCGCGGGCGTTCACCAGATGGGCGGGTTCGGGCACTCGCGCAGCAGGGGCAGCGCGGCCGCCTCGAAATGCCGCAGGTGCACATCGGCCGCGGCCACGCCCACGAACCGGCCCGCCAGCTCCACCGGCGCGGACAGGGTGAGGCTGTACTCGTCGGTGCAGAGGTAGTCGACGTACGGTCCGGCCGCCGCTCGGTGCCCGCTCTTGTACCCAAGAGTCCATGGCGGATCGTCCAGCGTGCTGCGGTCGATCACCCTGAGTGCGCACACTTCTGGACGTGGACCATCGGACGGTCCGGCAGGTCGTCCATACCGATTTCACGGATTTCACGGCCGTTCAAGGCGAGTTCGAGGATCTGGACGCCTGCTTCTACTGCGCGGGTGTCTCCTCGGCCGGCCGCAGCGAGGAGGAGTACTCCCGGATCACCCATGACCACACGCTGGCGGCTGCCGACGCGGTGAGCGCCGCCAGCCCGTCCCTGACCTTCACCTTCGTGTCGGGGGAGGGCGCCTCTGAAGCGGGCCGCTCGGTGTGGGCCCGGGTCCTGGGGCGTACCGAGAACGAACAGCTGAGAATGCCGTTCAGCGCCTATGTCTTCCGGCCCGCTTACATCCGGCCCCGCAACGGCGCCGTCTCTCAAACCCCGGCCTACCGTCTGATGTACCGGCTCACGTCGTGGCTGTACCCCTGCTGCACGGGATGGCACCGTCGCACACGACCACGGCCGAGCAGCTGGGCCGCGCGATGATCGCCGTCGTCCACCTCCGAGGCGGGGCTCCCGCTGTGCTGCACAGCCCTGACATCAACCGGCTGGGAGCCGCCGTCATGGGAATCGATGCCAGCGCCGCCCGCACAGTACCGCTGAGCGGTGGATGGGGCCGTCGGTGGTGTGCAACGGGCTGCACGGCGTGCCGGTGCGGGCGGCGATGATGTCCGCGGCGATGGAAATCGCGGTCTCCTCCGGTGTGTTCGCGCCGATGTCCAGTCCGACAGGTGAGTGGAGCCGGGCCAGTCGGTCTTCCCGCAGGTCCGTGGCGCGCAGGGCCTCGAGCCGCTCTCTTCTCACCGGCCCCCACCAGCAAGATCACATCTCCGGCTGGAGTACTGAGCGGGATGCCAAGGCGTGTGTCCGCCTGCGAACCCGCGCCGCACCAGTCGGCGCTGACGTGCTGCTCAGCCCGTGCTGCCGGCAGCAATGACGTTCACGTAGCCCATCATCCCGTTGTCCTCGTGTCCAGTGATGTGGCAGTGGAACATCCATATTCCGGTGAAGTCCGTAAAGCGGATCCGGATCACTACTTTGCCAGCTTTTCCATTGACCTTGTGGGGGACGCTCACGGTGTCCATGTAGTCGGCGGGAGGCTGGGCGACGCCGTTCACACTGAGGACCTGGAACGGTGCGATATGGAGATGGAACGGATGATCGTGGCCACTCGTGTTAGTGAGCGTCCATTCTTCGACTGTTCCGAGTGTGGCCGGTTTCTTGAAAGTCGGCATCTTCATGTCGAACAGCTTGCCGTTGATCCAGAAGTTGTTGCCGCCGTCGTCGCTCAGGGCCACGCTTCGGGATTGGGCGATGGGTTCTCCGGACAGATCGGGTTCGGATCCGGGAAGCGGTCCGGCAATCTGGGGCGAGGTGACCATGCCCGACGGTCCCCCAGTGGCAGCCGGCCCCGCGCTCCCGCTGCCCTGTTGGACATTGACCTTCATGAGGGGGGTGTCGGGGTAGACGTCGCCGTCGCCCGGCGACCCGGCCTCGTGGTGGAGGGTTCTGAGCCAGGTTGATCCGGGGTCTCCGGCGGTCACCAGGACGTCGAAGCGTCCGCCGGGCGGAACCAGAAGGTGCTTTACCCGGGTCGGCGCCGCGGAGGGAGTCCCGTCCTGGCCGACGACGGTGAAGGTGCCGCCGCCGAGCTGGAGATCGTAGACGATGGCGTAACCCTCGTTGGCGATGCGCCACAACTGGGTTTCGCCGGCTTTCACGTTCAGCGCGGGCCGGTACTGACCGTTGACCAGGCGGACCGTCGGCGATGCGGGCTCCAGGACCCCGTCCGGGTAGACGATCGAGCTGGTTCCGCTGATCTGGGCGTCCTTGAGTGCCAAGGTATGAGCGGTGATCTGGCGGTAGGCCGGCGGCAACGATTCGCGACTGTCCCCGACAATGATTGTTCCCGACAGCCCCGCCCCGATCTGGCTCTCGGTTCCATTGCAGCGAGCATTCGCTGGGGCAGAGGACATATCCATCCCCGGCATCGACTCGCCGTCCCTGGAGGACATCTTCATCCCCGGCATCGGCTCGCCGTCCCTAATGCACATTTCATGGTCGTGGTACCAGTAAGTACCGGGTGCCTGGTTTGCGGGAATGTCGAGATGGTAGGTCAGAGTCTGGCCAGGCTTGGCGGACAGCATGATGTTGTCCGCGCTTCCCTTCGGTGACAGGTGCATCCCGTGGAAGTGCAAGTTGGTGGACGTGCCGAGTTTGTTGGTCAGTTTCAAGGTGACACGCTGGCCAGGAACAGCATGGAGGGTCGGCCCGACGAGGCTTCCGTTGTAGGTCTCCGCGAGCACCTTCTTGCCCGAAATCATCACCTCTTTCTCAACCGTCGTCAGCTCAACCGTCAGATCCTCAGGGGTTGCCTTGTTGAGTTCGGGCGGTTCCACCAGCGCAGCGCCGGTCACCATGCCAGCCGCCTGCTTTTGGGTAGTCGGAAGTGGCTTTCCAGTAGCGGCCGAGTCTGGTTTTCTTCCACTGGCCGCCGAGTTCGGCTTTGCGCCCACGCAGCCTGCGAGGCACGAAAACAGGAGAGTGGCCCCGACAGCGAGGACTCCGAGGCGGGTGATGGGCGATCGACTCGCGGTCGAGCGTGCGGTCAAAAAACTATTCCTCTCTGGGTATAACTGCTGAACGGGGAGCAAAAAGCCCCAGGTTGGACCACCTGATCTAAGCCACGCCCCGGGGCCGGGTCGGCATGGCCGAACCTGGCGTCAGGCACAGCAGTGGCCCGCGGAAGCAAGATCCAAGGCCCGAGATGCAGTGGAGCCCGTCGCCGCGAGTGCGGTGACCGGCCCCACTGCCATGTACCGCCCGTCGCCTCCGCCCTCCGGCCTTCACCACGCCCGCTCCCCACCCTGCGTGCTCCCTACGTACACAAACGACTGCACGACCGCGCCCCTCCTTGGTTGATTCCATGACAGCCCTGGAGACTTCCTGAGGAACCCTGAGGATTTGATGAGGGCGGACTGCGCGCGCCGTCCGCGGCCCGGTTGTGTCGCACAGCCGCGTGCGAGTAGTGGTGGCCGGGGATGACCCGGTGCGGCTCCGCCGGGACCTGATCCGGCCGGGCTGCGGAGCCATGCTTCGGCAGCGGGCCGGGCCCCAGGCGCATCGGGCCGGATTGCCGGCTCTCGCACTGGCGGCGACCCTGGCGGCCGCTACCGCGGCCGGGCAGCGGCGGACTCGGGCGTGCGGCACCACCAGCTCACCACGCTCCCCTGCCCGGATGACGCGAGTCGCGCGATGAGCCCGGTTGGGCCGGCGTCCAGGGCTGCGGCGGCAGGCGAAGGCGGCGGAGCTCACCGAATGCTCAGGTTTCCCCTGTGATGATCGTTCGTGTCGGCAGCAGCGCCCTCCGTTTCACCCCGGACGGAGGGTCGCGCCGCCGACTCTGTCGGTCCGGAGCCGTTGGTGGTCGTGGGCCGATGAGTGGCGGTGCCTTCCGATGAGACGTTCCCCCTGGTCATCGGCGAGGCACCGCCACCCCGCCCCATGGTTCGACGTGGGCTGGGAGACCCGTCGATGGTGGAGAGGTTCAGCGGTGACGACAGGGTTGAGCGGTGACGACAGGAATCCACCGGAGCCTGTGAGCGCCTTCATGTCCTCGCCGACGCCGCAGCACCTGTCGACGCCTATCCTGGCCGACATGCGCGTACTGGTGGTCGAGGACGACGATGACCTGCGGTTCGCCGTGGCTGCCGCACTGCGCGGCGGAGGGCTGGCCGTCGACGAGGCCGGGGACCTCCCCGCCGCCGACGAGGCGCTGTACGTCACCGGCTACGACTGTGTCGTCTTCGACCGGATGCTGCCGTCCGGCGACTCCGCGGAGTACGTGCACCGGATGAGGGCGGACGGCAGCACCGTACCGGTCCTCTTCCTCACTGCGCGCGACTCCGTCGCCGACCGCGTCGAGGGCTTCGCCACCGGCGGCGACGACTACCTGGTCAAGCCGTTCGCCGTCCCCGAGCTGGTCGCCCGGGTGCGGAACCTGTGCCGGCGAACCACCGCAGTCCGGCCGTCGGTGATCCGCTGTGGCGGACTGGAGGTCGACTCGGCCCGCCGCACGGTCCACCGCGACGGCGTCCTGCTGACGCTCACCGTCAAGGAGTTCGCCGTGCTGGAAATCCTCGCCACCCGGCCCGGCGAGGCCGTACGGCGCACCGAGCTCACAGAGCGCTGCTGGGACGAGCTGACCGAGCCGAACTCCAACGTGGTCGAGGTCCTGGTCTCCCAGCTGCGCCGCAAGCTGGGCGATCCGCCGCTGATCCACACCGTGCGCGGGATCGGGTACCGGCTGGAGCCCCCGGCATGAGACCACGCGTCGCGGCGGGCCGGACACGCCGCCGGACGCCGCCGACGCCGACCGGCCGGATCCACCGGATGCGACGACGCATCACCCTGCTCTTCACCCTCGTAAGCGCGCTCGGCCTGATCGGCATGACGGTCTTCGCTTTGCACGCTGACGGCGCGTCCTGGCGCGACCAGGTCGACTCCGACCTGCAGACGCGGACCAGCGACATCGCCGCCGGCCTCACCCCTGATGAGGACGGTGTCCTCGCATACCCGGCCCCGAAGGACGGTGGGTTCGACTGTCCCCCGGTGACCCTGTTCACCGCTGGTGGGGGGCACGTGTCCCGCGTGGTCTCACCGCGCCGGCCCTGCCTGGCCGTCCCCGCCGAGGCCCTGCAGGAGGCCGCTGCCGGGGCCGCCCGGGAGGGACACGGCGCCTTGAGCACCGCGACCACACCGAAGGGCAGCCGGCTGCGCCTGTCCGCCGAGCCCGTCACCGGACCGGCCGGCACCACGGACGCCGTGGTGGTCGCGGCCGTCGACATCTCCGGGCACCTGGACAGCCACAGGCGGCTGACGCTGTTCCTCACCATCGCCTGCGCGGTCCTGGTAGCCGTTTCGGCCATGTCCGGCCGCTGGCTTGCCGGACGCGCCGTGCGGCCGGCGCTCACCGCACTCGACCAGCAAGAGGCCTTCTTCGCCGACGCCGCCCACGACCTGCGCACTCCCGTCACCTCGATGCGGCTGCTCGCCGAGACCGGCCTGCGCGGGGAGGCGGACAGCCACGAAGTGCTGCGCCGCACACTGCGCCAGTCCACCCGGATGAGCGAGCTGGTCGACGATCTGCTCACCCGCGCCCGGCTGATGGCCGGCGCCGTCCCGCTGGAACGGGAGCCACTGCGGCTCGACCAGCTCGTCGATGCCGTCGTCGCCGACGCCCCGGCGCACGGGCACTGGGTGGCCGTCCAGGCCGAAGCCGTGGTCGTCCTCGCCGATGCGGGACTGCTGCGCCGTGCCGTCGCCAACCTGCTGGGCAACGCGCTCGCCCACGGCCACACCCCGGGTGAGCCCGCCGACGTCGAGATCACCGTCACCGCGGACGGCACTGTCACGGTCGACGACGCGGGCCCCGGCATACCGCCAGGCCAGGCGAAGTCCCTGTTCGAACGCTTCCACAGCGGTTCCGGTTCCAGCGGCCTCGGGCTGTCCATCGCCGCCTGGGTGGCCCATGCGCACAGCGGCTCGCTCACCGTCGTCCCCAGTGCCCGCGGCGGGTCCCGGTTCCTCCTGAGCGTGCCCGTCCGGGACCAGAAGCGGCCCTGACACGGCGCCCGTGCCCTGGTGGGGACGCCTCACCGAATCCTCAGGTTCCTCCGGGCAGGCTTCCCGCGGTCCCCCGAACAGCAGGCAACGAGCAAAGGACGTGCACCACCGGTTCCACGGGACCGGTCCGAAGGCGCGCGGAGCGAGGAATCGGTTTCATGGCCCGGATGCGGGAGAACATGGTCGGCGATGTGGTGGCCGAGCGGTTCGAACTCCTGGTGCGGCTGGGAGCCGACGGCATGCGCACGGTGTGGCGGGCCCGCGACCTCGTCGGCGGGATTCCTCCCGGAGACCATCTGCGGGGTTAGTGCACCTGGACGGGCACCATCACGACGCCGTGATCTGGTCGCTGCTTCGACGGTCCTGCAGGACGTCGTCCACGAACCGAGCTCTCGTCAGCTCTTCGCCCCGACGACCCATTCGCCGACTTTCTACCGTAAGGGCTGCCCATGGATCTGGAGTTTCGTCATCTGAGGATGATCCGGGCCATCGGTGATGCCGGAAGCGTGACCAAAGCGGCGGACCGCCTGGGACTCGCGCAATCGGCGCTCTCCAGCCAGCTGAAACGGATCGAAGCCGCCGTGGGCGGGAAACTCTTCGAGCGGGGCCGGGAAGGCGTACAGCCGACCCCGCTGGGCGTTCTGGTGCTGGAGCGGAGCCGAGTTCTGCTGCCCGCGATGCGTCAACTGCAGGAGGACGCCCTGCGGTTCGCGACCACGGCGCGCGAGGACAGCGAACTGCATGTGGGGGCGACCCACGGTCCATTGCTGGGCGCACTGGTCGACCGACTGGCGACAGCCCGGCCCGAGCTGGCGGTGAGCACTCAATCGTCCATGTCGGCCTCAGAGCTGGTGACCCGGGTGGTCGACGGTCGGTTGGACGTCGCCCTGACCGGGTACTGCGGGCACCGCAATGCGACGGGCGACGAACGGCTGGAATGGCGGGAGATCTCCGTCGACCCAGTGTTCGCCCTCCTCAACGAGGAGCATCCGCTGGCAGGAGAACGGGAGTTGAGGCTCGAACAGTTCGCTGATGAGCGCTGGGCACTGCCGCCCGGCGAGAGCTGCTTCGGAGAGTGCTTCGCGGCCGCCTGCGTCCGCGCGGGCTTCCTGCCCCGGTCGGTGTACGAGGCCGATGCTGCCTCCTGCCTTCACCTCGTCCTCTCGAACCGGGCCGCCGCCCTGTGCCGGGCGACGTTCCCGCCGCCCGCCGGCACCGTGACCGTTCCGCTGGCACCACCGCTGTTGAGCTGGCGTCAGCTGATCTGCTGGCGCCCGCATGCGTCGGCGCACCTCGCGGACGAGTTGCTCTGCCACGCCAGAGCGGCACACGCGGAGGCGGCGGCCCGCAATCCGGTGTACGCGGCATGGCTGCGGCGACAGGAGGAAACGGCCGTACGACTCGGGGAACGCGGCGCTCCACTCTCGGCCGACCGCTGACCCCGTCCGGCCCCGACCCGCTCGGACGCGACGCCCTGACCGGCCCTTCTCCTCCCGTGTTACAGCCAGGTCCATAGCGCCGACAGAGGGGAACTTTGACATGTCCCCAACGCTTTCCATCCTGGCTAGGGTTCCGGCAACCCCCACTCAAAGGAGAGCCCAATGCTCCGACGTCACAAGGCGGTTGCCGCAGGTTCCCTGGCCATCGCCGCACTGGTCGCCACGGTCGCACCGGCGGGCGCCAGCACGAACGAGACAGCGATCGCCAGGGCCATGACGGCCCATCAAGAGGTTGCGGCCCCGGTACCCGCCGCCCTGCTCCCGGCGCTCCGGCGCGACCTCGGTCTCACTCCGCAGGCCGCCGCAACCCGCCTGGCCGGCGAAGCCCGGGCCGCCGCGACGCAGGAAGCGCTCAAGCGGGCGCTCGGCAACCGCTGGGCCGGCGCCTGGCTCAGCGACTCCGACACCTCCCTGACGGTCGCCACCACCGACCCCGCCGCCGCCCGGACCATAGTCGCGCGCGGTGGTCGAGCCCGGGTCGTCCGGAACTCCCTCGCCGCACTCGACCGGGCCAAGGCCACGCTCGACAAGGCGGCCCGCACCGCCACCCCGAAGAACACGCCGCTGTGGTACGTCGACCAAGCGGCCAACACCGTCGTCGTCCAGTCCACCGACACCAACCGCACCAAGGACTTCCTCGCCAGGTCCGGAGTGGACCACGTCCTCGTCCGAGTCGTCCGCGTCTCGGACGCACCCCGGCCGCTGGCCGACCTCCGCGGCGGTGACGCCTACTTCATCAACAGCGCCGCCCGCTGCTCGATCGGCTTCCCGGTCACCCAGAACGGCCAGCCCGGCTTCGTCAGCGCCGGCCACTGCGGACAAGCGGGCTCCAGCGCCGCGGCTCCGGACGGCACCTCCATAGGAACCTTCCAGGGCTCGACCTTCCCCGGCAACGACTACTCGTGGGTGCAGGCCGATTCGAGCTGGACGGCCCAGCCCCAGGTCAACAACTACGCCGGCGGCACGGTGACGGTCTCCGGCTCCGCCGTCGCCCCCATCGGCTCCTCGGTCTGCCGTTCCGGTTCCACCACGGGCTGGCGCTGCGGCAGGGTCCAGCAGTTCAACGCCACCGTCAACTACGCGCAGGGCAGCGTGTTCGGCCTCACCCGTACCAGCGCGTGCGCCGAGCCCGGCGACTCCGGCGGCTCGTTCATCTCCGGCAACCAGGCCCAGGGCGTCACCTCCGGCGGCTCCGGCAACTGCACCGTCGGCGGAACCACCTACTTCCAGCCCGTCAACCCGATCCTCCAGGCCTACGGCCTGACCCTGGCCACCGGTTGATCCAGGACCGGCTGATACTCCAGCCGAAGTTCTCCGTCTGACCTGCGGGCTTCTCAGGCGACTTAGGGGTGAGGGCCGCGGAGCGGTCAGGGGCGGCCTTCTGCAGGCCGCCCCTCGATCGTGCCACGACGTCGCAGGAGTGACAGCGGTGTGCGACCGCTTGGCGTGGTCGGCGCCCGTTCGACCAGCTCAGACGTGGTGTCGTCCTCGGTGGCAACGAAGGTGAGGCGGTCGAGGACGACAAGCCGCCAGAAGCCGCCGCGTCCTGCGTCTCCGGCCTCGCTCTGCCAAAAAATGGGCAGGCAACATTACAACGCCGGACAGGCCGGCGTCCCTGCTCGGGACGCCGGCCTGTCCAATTCCCGCCTGCCAGGAGGCTCAAGCGCAATGGGTGATTACCACCGTGATTTCCGTCAGCCGAGTTGCCGGGAGAACGCCTCGTACGCCCGGTCATCGAAGAGGACGAACCGCACCTCTTCGACACCCGTCGGAGTGTCCCGCACCGTCTCCACCGCGATACGAGCCGCATCGTCCATCGGCCACCGGTACACGCCGGAGTGGCCGTGGAAGCTGTGGAGGGCGTGCACATCCGCGTCGTCGACGCCATCGGCTACAACCGCGCGTTCCTGCGCCAGATCGACAGGATTCCACTGAACGCCAATAGCGCGGCCACCGATGTGCTCCGCTCCAGGACGCCGAGGTTCGTCGAGTCGCCGGCTGACTTCGTCCGGCACTATCCCGACCTGGAGTACCTGGCGGAGGCGTCGCCGAAAAAGGCGTGGGCGTTCCTGCCGCTCATCGCCTCCGGCCATGCCATAGGTTGCTGCGTCGTCTCCTTCTCCCGACCGCACACCTTCAGCGAGGAGGAGCGCGTCCTGCTCACAGCACTCAGCGGTATGGTCGCCCAGGCGCTCGACCGGGCGCGCCTGTACGACGCGGAACACACACGGGCTCAGGGACTCCAGCGTGGTCTGCTGCCCCGGAGCCTGCCTTCCCTGCCCGCGGTCTCCGCCGCTGCACGCTACCTGCCCGCCGGCAGGGGTGGCGAGGTCGGGGGTGACTGGTACGACGTCATCAGGCTCTCGTCCGGTCGTGTCGCCATGGTCATCGGTGATGTGATGGGACACGGCATCGCCGAAGCCGCCACCATGGGACGGCTCAGAACGGCCGTATGCACCCTTGCCGACCTGGACATGGATCCCGACGAACTGCTGAGCCACCTGAACGGTCTGGTCGGTGACCTCGGAGACGACTACTACGCGACCTGCTTGTACGCGGTCTTCGATCCGGTGACGCGGCTCTGCTCGTTCTCGGTGGCCGGCCACCCGCCGCCGCTCATCGTCCTCCCCGATGGCACGGTGCACTGCCCGGATGTCACCGTCGACCCGCCCCTCGGCGCCGCGGAACCCCCGTTCGAGACCCTTGAGCTGAATGTGCCGGATGACAGCCTCCTGGTGTTCTGCACGGACGGCCTTGTCGAATCCGCCACCCGCGACATCGACCAAGGACTGGCCGAACTCGGGTGCATCCTGGCTGACGCTGTCACCCACCCCTCGTATGCCTCCGCCACCACCCCGGATAACGGCGAGCGTGCTCATCGAACAACTCTGGGGCGTGCCCCCGCCATGCTCACCACGGAGAACGGCACGACCAACAGGTGCCGTTGCCCGCTCATCCTCCGTCACAGCAGGCCATGCGTGCGGGCGTTGGCGATGAGGTGGGCCCGGTTGCGGGCGGCGAGCTTGTGCATCACTTCCCGGAGATAGCTCTTGACGGTGTTGACTGACAGGTTCAGCTCGTCGCCGATCTCAGGGTTGGTGTATCCGGCCGCGACCAGGCGCAGCACGTCGTACTCGCGCGCGGTGACGGGAGCCGCGGAGGCGTCGGGGCGATCGGCGCGGAAGGCGCCGGTGCGGGCCACGCTGCGGATCGCGTCGCGCACGGCCGTGCCGCCGGCGTCCTTGACAAGTAGTCCGCTGGCTCCAGCGGCCAACGTTGGTGCGACTGCGGCGTGTTCGGGGAAGGCGGTGAAGAGCAGGACGCGGCTGTCGGGACTGACCCGGTGCACCGCAGGGACGACGTCGGCGGCGAGGCGGTCGGGGAGGCGCAGGTCGAGCAGGACCACGTCGGGCTGTTCTCGCGCGCACAATTCGACGGCGGCGGCGCCTGTTTCGGCGTGGCCGACGACGGCCAGGTCGGTGTATCCGTTCAGCTGCGCAACGACGCCGTCGCGGACGACCGGGTGGTCGTCCACGATGACGATCCGCGTGGGCCGGCCCGTCAGCATGGCAGCTGCGCCCGCCATACCGTGCCGCCGTCCGGGTCGCAGAGGACGCGGACGGAGCCGCCCAGCCGGCCGAGGGCCTCGGCGGTCTTGGTCAGCCCCAGGCCCGGCTCGTGGTCCGGTGCCAGGCCGGTGCCGTCGTCGTGCACGGCGACGGTCAGCAGCCCGCCGCTGCGCCCGACCGACACGGTCACCGCGCTCGCGTGGGCGTGTTTCTCGACATTCAGCAGGGCCTCGCGGACCGCTGCCAGGAGCACGTCCGAGCGGGACGGGGGCAGCTCGGGCGGGTCCCCGTCCAGGACGACCAGTTCGGCCGGGATGCCGGTGCGGTCGGAGAAGGCGGTGCAGTCCGCGCGCAGGGCGACCCCGAGGGCCAGGGCGGCCGGGGAAGACCGCAGCGTGCGCAGGGACTCGCGCAGGGCGGTGGTGGCGTCCGCGGCCTGGCTCCGGAGACGGTTCAGCCGTGCCCGCAGGTCGGGGTCGGTGCCCCCGGCTTCGGCGAGGTCGGCCATGCCGGACCCGATGGCGAACAGCAGTGCGCCGACGCTGTCGTGGAGGTCGGCTGCGAGCCGTTGCCGCTCCTCGTGGACGGCGAGCTCCCGGGTCAGGCGGGCGCGTTCGGCGATCGACACGGCGAGGGCGGCCCGTGTGGCCACTGCCGAGACGCGTTCGACTTCGCGGTCGCCGAAGGTACCCTCCCAGCGGAGGCCGAGGGCGAGGACGCCAAGTGGCTCGCCGTCTCTGATCAGGGGGACGGCGAGGACTCTGCGGACGCCCTCGGCGGCAATGTGCCGGTCGAAGGTGTGCGTGATCTCGGCGCTGGAGAAGTAGTCGTTGACCCACTCGGCCTGTCCGGACCGGTGGACCTTGCCGGTCAGTCCGGCGCCCGGGGGCACCCGTAGAGCCCGCAGCATTCCGGTCCTGTCGCCGACCAGCTGCTCGATGGTCAGTTCCTGCATCGAGCCGAGCCCGGCAGCCCACGCCACCCGCGAATCGCCGGCGAGGAGCGCGAGGGCGCGGCGCAGGGCCTCCCCGCGGTCCAATGCCGCGAGGAGCTCCGCGTACTGCTCGCCGAGATGGTGCAGCGGGTAGTCCGGCATACCGTCATCAAACACCGCACGTCTCGTTCCTGTCACGGCTGGAACTGTTCGATCAGCTCACGTCGCATGATCTTGCCTGCGGACGTTCTGGGCAGGTCGTCGACGAAGCGGACCAGGCGCGGCCGTTTGTACGCGGCGAGTGACTGCCGGGCGAAGGCGAGCACCTCGTCCTCGGTGGCGTGCACTCCCGGGGCGAGTGACTGCCGGGCGAAGGCGAGCACCTCGTCCTCGGTGGCGTGCACTCCCGGGGCGAGTACGACGTACGCGCACGCCAGCTCACCCTTGACCGGGTCCGGCACGGACCCTACCGCAACCATGGCGACCGCGGGATGCGTGGTGACGACCCGCTCGATCTCGGCCGGGTAGACGTTGTAACCCCCCGTGATGATCATGTCCTTGCGGCGGTCGACGATGAAGAAGTGCCCGGTGTCGGTCGTGGAGGCGATGTCGCCGGTGTGCAGCCAGCCGTCCGGCTCGATGGTCTCGGCGGTGGCCTGCGGATCGCTGTGATAGCCGAGCATGACGATCGGGCCGCGCACCATGAGCTCGCCAGGTTCGCCGAGGGGAGCGTCGTGTGTGACGTCGTCCAGATCCGCGACGCGCACCTCCACACCGGGCAGGGACACGCCAATCGGTCCAGGGGACGGAAGGGGCATGCAGGGTATGGGTGGTGCCCAGGCCTGCGATCTCGGTCATCCCCCCACAGCTCGATCAGGGGGGTACCCGAGCGGGCCTGCCGTCGCCCGATTGTGGACAGCGCTATGGCCTGCCCGCCGACGGTGCAGCGGGTCAGCGACGACAGATCGGCTCTCTCCAGCGCGGCGTCGGCGAGCGTCGTCGCGTACATCGCGGGCATCCCTCGAACATCGTCGCGGAGTGCCGGCGGATCAGCCGCAGCGCCTCGCCCAGGCTGAACCGCTCCATCAGCACCACGGTGGCCGCTGGCCGGGAAGGTGCCGTTGATCACCACGTTGCGGAGTGGGCAGCGCCGTCACCACCACGTCCGCGGAGGTACGGCCGTGCATGGTCTCGGTCAGCGCGCAGTTCAGCAAGACTGCCCGATGGCTCTGCTCCGCCCCTTGGGGCGCCCGGTGGTGCCGGAGGTGTGGCCGATCGCGGAGTCCGCGGCCGGGTCCGGGGCGAAGGCGGGGAACGACGCGTCGGAGGCGAGCAACTCAGCGAAAAACGGCTCCCCGGAGCGGATCGTCAAACGATACAACCATGCCCAGGCTCGGCAGGCTGCGAGTCAGTGCCAGGACGTCAGTCCCCCGCTCGGAGCTGGTGAACACCGCGGCGGCATTGCAGTCACCGAGCACGGACGCCAACTCCACGGGGTGAGCATGATGTTGACCGGATTGACCACGGCTCCCGCCTTGTAAGCGCTGTGTCCCGCACACCGCGTGCGGCCAGCGCCGCCGCGATGCGGTCGCTTGCCGCCTAGAGCTCACGGAAAGTCATCATGCTGGCCGCCGTCACCAGGGCGACCTTATCGCCGTGTCGTGCTGCCGCACGGCGCAGGATGCCTCCGGGTGAGACCGTTTCGTCCACCACGCACCTCCTCGTCGTCCGAGCCGAGGAGACCGCGGATCCGCGCAGCCCGCCACACCCGAATGGGTGTGCCGGGGCCGGTTCCCGCTTGAAAGAGTGCGGAGGATTCCCACTCGCACAGCGCAACATGAAGGAGGCCGGCACATGGACGTGACGGTCGAGTACGACGTCCCCGCCACCATGCAAGACGGCACCGTTCTGAGGGCCAACATCTACCGGCCCGCCTCGGGCGGTCCGTATCCGGTGCTGCTCGCCCGGCTGCCCTACGGAAAAAACTTCGCAATGGTGAGCGCCATGTTGGACCCGCTCGGCCTGGCACGCGGTGGGTTCATCGTCGTCATCCAGGACACCCGGGGCCGTTTCGCCTCGGACGGCGAGTGGGAGCCGTGGACATACGAGGCCGATGACGGCTATGACACGGTCCGCTGGGCGGCCGCCCTGCCGGACACCAACGGCCGGGTCGGCATGATCGGGGGCAGCTATTTCGGCAACACCCAGTGGATGGCGGCGCTGTCCAAGCCCCCGGAGCTGCAGGCCATCGCCCCCCAGATCACATTCTCCGAACCGAACGACGGGCTCTTCGCCCGTGGCGGGGCCATCGAGCTGGGCATCACCCTGCCGTGGTCGCTGATGCAGGGCATGGACACCGTGATGAAACGGCACGCCGACGACCCGGCCGCCCTGGGGCCGGCGCTCGGGGCCCTGATTCACGACACGGACCGGACGGCCCCCTCCGGGTACTGGGAACTCCCGTCCGGTCGCCACCCCGCCTTCCAGCGTCACGGCATCCCGGACCTCGGCTTCGAACGCGCGCTGCACGATCCGGAGTGGAGTGCGGCCTGCCGGGTCGCGGGGCGCCAGGCGGAAGTCGACCTGCCCAGTCTGAACATCGGCGGCTGGTACGACATCTTCTGCCAGGGCACGCTGGACAACTACACCGAGAGCCGCGCGGCGGGACGGCCAGCGACCTTGATCATGGGACCCTGGACGCACATGAACCGCACAGGGCAGATCGGTGATGTCAACTTCGGGATGGCGGCGAGCGCCGATCTCCTCGGTTTTCGCGGCACACTGACCGACGTCCAGACCATGTGGTTCCGGAAGTGGCTCACCCCCGGCGCCGCGCCGTCGGGACCTGAGCTCCCGCCGGTTCTGCTGTTCGTGATGGGGAAGAACGAGTGGCGCGAGGAGCAGGAGTGGCCGCTCGCCCGTGCCGTGGACACGGACGTGTTCCTGCACCCGGACGGCGGGCTCGCGTTCGACGCTCCGGGACCCGACGGGGGCATCGAGACGTACGTCCATGATCCGGCCGATCCGGTGCCGACGGTCGGCGGCGCGACCCTGATGTCCAGCGAGTACCGATCGGGTCCGCTCGACCAGGCCCCCGTGGAGGCCCGGCCGGATGTCCTGGTGTACACCAGCGAGCCCCTCGCCGAGGACCTTGAAGTCACCGGCCGGATCCGCGCCTTCGTCCACGCCGCGACCGATGCCCCTTCAACGGACTGGGTGGTCCGGCTCTGCGACGTCGACTCCCAGGGGGTGTCCCTCAACATCGTCGACGGAATCACACGGGTGAAGACCACACCCGGTGAATTCGCCGAACACGTCGTCGACCTGTGGTCGACCAGCTATGTCTTCCGTGCCGGTCACCGTCTGCGCGTCCACGTCACCTCCAGCAACTTCCCACGCTGGGACCGCAACCTCAGCACCGGCGCGTCCCCTGACAGCGGAACGGACTTCCACCCGGCACGCCAGGAGATCGCGCAGGACGCGGCACGGCCCTCACGCATCGTTCTCCCCGTCGTCCGGCCTTGACGCTCTCCCCGTGAAGGAAGGGGGGATGCACAGATCACCGCGTTCTGGCCGCCGAACACTCGGAGAACGAGCAGATCAGGCAACAGTCACATGATCGGCCGGGCTGGCTCGTTCTACGGTCCGTGCGGGCGGTCGCGTGATCACCGACTGGTGATCGACGGGATACGGAAGTACTCGAACTGCCGGACGGCCCTGCGGCGATTCCCGCTTGCCGCAGGGCCGCCCGCCGCGCGCAGGTAAGCGGTGCAGAAGCCGCCCCGGCGCGTGTCTCCCGTTGTGGACGCGGTGCGGCAAGGATGACGGGCTATGACGATCGTGTTCCGGGTCCCTGCCGGCGGTGCGGAGCGGGTGGGGTTCGCCTACTCGCCGACGATGGAAGCCGTACTGAGTCTCCATGTGCTGGTGGAGCCCAAGCACCATCCCGTCCAGCACGGCTGGGTGCGTGCGATGCGCAAGCTGTCGCCGGCGCTGAAGCGGGAGATCGAGGCGTTCTCCTACGCGGTGCGCTCGTACTTCCCCGAGTTCCTCTTTCCGCAGCCGACCGGCCGACTGGCGGACTTCGAAGACGAACTGGCCGGCCTGCGCGGGGCGGATCCGGAACTGGTCCGCCTGGAGTTCGCCGTCCCCCTGCTCACGCCCTGGCCGGGCGGCGGCGAGGGCAGAGATCCGCAGGTGCTGCACGAACCGGAAGTACGCCGCCTGTTGCGGGAGCGAGTCGCCCGGGAGAGCGACGAAGCGATGGCCGCGATGCTCCTCGACGACCCCGGCGCGCTGCTCGAACGGTTCCTGAGCATGCTGGAGCGTTACTGGCGGGAGGCCTTCGAGGAGGAATGGGCACGGCTGGAACCCGAACTCGCCGCCGGCGTCAGTGAGGCCGGACGCCAGATCGAGGAACGCGGCCTGTACGGGATGCTGCGCGGGCTGTGGCCGGAAGTGCGCAGCGATCCGCGCGCTGAACGCTTCTGGCTGGAGCGGCCGCACGACCACGAGGTGGCCATCGGCCCGGACGACACCCTCGTGCTCGCCCCCAGCGCCTATGTGTGGCCGCACGTACGCGTCAACTGCGACGGTCCGTGGCCCCTCGGGCTCGTCTTCCCCCTGTCCTCGATCGTCCGGGAAGCCCGCCCGAGGATTCCCCCCACCCAGCTCGTCGGCACGTTGCGGGCGCTCGCCGACGACACCCGGCTGCGCACGCTCAGGCTGCTGGCCGAACGCCCGCGCAGCACCCAGGAGTTGGCCCCGCTCGTCGGCGTCAGCGAGGCCGCCCTGTCCAAGCACCTGCGGGTGCTGGCGGACGCGGGTCTGCTGGAGCGCCGCCGCGAGGGCTACTACGTCCTGTACCGGCTGGTGCCGGGACAGGTAACGGGCCTGACTCCCAGCCTGGAAAGCTTCCTGCACGGCGACGGCGAGACGACCGGGTCCGACTGATTAGCCATCTGCCTAATAAGTGGATCACGCTCCCGACGGAACCCGACAGTGGCGGCATGTCACTGCTGAAGGACCGCAACTTCCTGCTTCTCTTCGCCGGCCAGGGCATCTCACGCTTCGGCGACGGCCTGTACACCGCCGCGACCGCCTGGCTGGCCTGGTCACTGACGAAGGACCCCACAGCCGTCGCCGTGGTGAGCGTCTCCGCGTTCGCGCCCGCGTTCGTGGCCACCTTCGTCGCCGCCTCGTACGCCGACCGCCGCGACCGCCGGAAGCTGATGATCGCCACCGACCTGGCCCGGCTCGCCGTGGTGGCCGTGGCTCTCGTCCTGCTCTCCCTCAACCTGCTGAACCTGCCGCTGCTCGTGGCGACCACGGCGCTCCTGGCGCTGATCGGCGCACCATTCGCCCCGGCCCGCAACGCCATCGTCACGCAGATCGTGCCGGACGACCGCCTCCAGCAGGCCAACGGGCTGCTGCAAGTCGCCTTCCGTGCCGCCTTCTTCGTCGGCCCGCTCATGCTCGCGCCGCTGCTGGCCTTCGGCTCCCTGCAGTCGGCACTGGTAGTGAACGGGCTCACCTTCCTGGGCTCGGCGGCCGCCGTGGCCGCCATCCGCGTGACCCGCCCCGCCCCGACCAGCGGTCAGACGGGGCTGTGGTCCGATCTCGGCGCCGGGCTCAGGGCCGTGCGGGCCGCCCCCGACGTACTCGTGGTCATCGTGACCTTCGTGCTCGCCCTCGCCCTGACCAACGGATTCCTGACCGTCGGGCTGGTCGCGGTCGTGGGACAGGGCGGCCAGTACGGCCTGCTGCTCGGCGTCGCCGGGGTCGCCGAAGTGGCGGGCGCCCTGCTCCTGGCCGGCCTGCGCATCCGCCAACTCGCACTGACCGCGGTGCTGGCGTGGGCCCTGCTCGGGATCTTCCGGGCCCCGCTGGGAACGGTCACCTCCCATGCCGTGGCGGCGGTTCTGCTCACCGCCACGGGGCTGGCCTCGGCCCTCACGGACATTCCCTTGATCGCACTGGTGCAGCAGCGCATACCCAGCCACCACCTGGCGAAGGCGCTCGGCCTGTGGGAGGCCGGAGTGGCAGGAGCCCTGGCGATCTCCCCCTTTGTCGCCTCGACCGCCATCACCCTCGCCGGAGCCGCGAACGCCTTCCTGTTCTCAGGAGCCGCCGTTGTCGCCCTGGCCGTGACCGCCGCGCTCACCCTCGCATGCGCTGGCGCACGGCAGCCCGGTCAGAAGCCCTTCACCATGGCGGACGGCACGGCAACCGTTGCGGGGCCCGACGAGACAGCGGTCAGCACGGCCAAGCCGGAATGACTGCGCGGATCAGCTCAGGACGCCGAGGACCGGCCGCCAGTGGTGCGAGGCACTGTCCACGGCGCTAGCTACTTGCCCCTGAAAAAGGGTTTGGGCTGATGACGGGCCAGCACTGCTGGACGACGGCTTTGTGTCGCTGGCCGGTCGGCGTCGTGTCCGTCACCGGCCGAGGACGGTCATCCGCTGGAGGTTGTAGGCGAAGATCCCCAGTCCGGCCCAGGTCTGGCTACCGGCCAGGCGGCGCAGGCGCGTGCGACGGAAGCCGAAGCCGCGCTTGAGGTGACTGATACGGGCCTCGATGCCGACTCTCCAGTTGCGCATCCGCCGGAATGGGCGGCTCTGTTCGTACTCACGCCGTGCCTTTCCAGGTTTTCCGGCGCGTTGCAGGCCGATCCGCTGGACCCCGAGTTCGGCCAGGGCCAGATCGTTGGCCGCGGTGCCGAAGCCACGGTCGGCGACGACGGTGCCCGGCGGGCTGCCGGTCAGTGACACAGCACGCTGCACCCCAGGAACCAGTTGCGGTGCATCGGCTGGGTTCCCGCGCCTCTACCGGCCCGGGCTGGCCAACCTCGTCGGCAAGGACCATGTCGATGCCGCCATCGCCGCCTACCGCCACAACCGCCCCGAGCTGACCGAGGCTCAGGTGGGCATGGCCCTTGCCGGTGACGTCGCCTTCCGCGCCCCCTCCATCCGCACCGCCGAAGTCCTGGCCCACCGTGGAGCGCCGGTCTGGCTGGGCCTGTTCACCACCCCCTCACCCAAGGACGGCGGCACATACGGCGCACCCCACGCCATCGACCTGGGCTTCGTCTTCGGGAACTTCTCCGCCGACCCCGACTTCTACGGCACCGGCACCTGGCGCCACCGCCTGTCCGGCCAGGTCCAGGACATCTGGACCACCTTCGCCAGAACCGGCACCCCAGGACGCACGGACTGGAAGCAGTACAACCTCACCGACCGCCCCACCCTGGTGATCGACAAGAAGACGACCGTCGAGAACGACCCGCTCAGCAACGAACGCAAGGTCTTCTCCGCACTGCCCTACGGCGGCACCAAGCCGACCCTCCAGGACCTCACCCCGCTCACCTACCCCGGCACCCCTTGGCACGATCCACGCGTGATCATCGCGCTCATCGGCCCCGTCTGGACCACCGTCATCGCCGTCAGCCTCCTTGCCGTCCTGGCCGGCGCCTTCTTCGGCATCCGTCACCTGCTCAAGCGGCGACGTACCGTACGGGCAACCACAGCCGCAGCCTGATCACCGGCCAATCCAGAGATCATCTACCGGCTGCTGACCGGCCCGCTCGGCCCGGCGCTGCGACAGGCCGCGGATACCCCGAGCACTCGGATCCGCGGCGTCATCGCCTGGCTCAGTGACCGCATCACCGAGCCGGTGCACATCGACCAGATCGCCGCCGAGGCCGGTATGAGCCCGGCGACCCTCCACCGGCATTTCACGGCTGCGACCGGTATGAGCCCGCTGCGCTATCAGAAACATCTGCGGCTGCTGTCGGCCAGGCGCCAGCTGTTGGCCGGCGACGTCACCGCCGCGCAGGTCGCCCACACCGTGGGATACACCAGCGCGACCCAGTTCAGCCGCGAATACCGGGCCTTCTACGGACTGCCGCCGGTTCGGGACATCACCCGCCTGCGCGCCGGTACTACCTCGACCGCCCCCGCACCTCCTTCGTGAAGCCACAGGCGGGCGCCGAACCGGTCGGCGTATTGGCGGCCGTGCGCGGTAACGCACGATCAACGAACCATGCGCTCACCCTGGCTTCACCCTCCCGGCGCCAGAGAAGCCGCTCTACCCGCGCCCCGGCACTGCCGGGCTGTCCATCATGCGCCTGACGACGTGGCTGAGACCGTCGGCCACGGCTGTCAGCTGCTCTTGGGTGAGCGCATCGAACAGCAGCTTTCGTACCAGGTCAACGTGGCCTGGGGCGGCGCGGACCAACAGGGACCGGCCCGCATCGGTCAGACAGGCGTAGACAGCCCGGACATCGTCCACACACGAGCGGCGCCGCACCAGTCCCGCCTTCTCCATCTGAGTGACCTGGTAGGTGAGACCGCTCTTCGAGTTGTAGAGGGCGCTGGCGAGCTCTGTCATACGGAGCTCGCCCTCTGGAGCCTCGCTGAGTCGAACCAGGACCTCGTACTGCAGATGCGAGATCCCCGCATCCTCCTTGAGCTGTTGGTCAAGGCGCCGGTTCAGGAGCGCTCCGGCCGCGACAAAGGCCTGCCAAGCCCGCGCCTCTTCCTCGTTCAGCCACTTCGGTCGGCTCATGGGCGGATACTACCAGGTTGTTCAAATTCAAATAATCAAGTACCTTCAGGCTAGTTCGAATTTGCACTAACCGTGAAGGAGCATGTCATGTTTGCGGAAGCTCCTGGCCGGCTGCCGGCCCTCTACGTCTCCCATGGCGCGCCCACTCTCATCGATGACCCACTCTGGCCCGACCAGCTTGCCGCCTGGTCCGCCGATCTGCCCCGCCCCGAGTCGATCCTGATGATCTCCGCGCACTGGGAGGACGCCCCACTCTCCATCGGCGCCACACGAACCGTGCCGCTGACCTACGACTTCTGGGGCTTCCCGGAGCGGTACTACCGGGAGACCTACGCGGCACCGGGCGCACCGCAGCTCGCCGACAAGGTGCGAAAGCTGTTGCAGGGGCCGGACATGCCGGTCCGTGACGTACCCGAGCGGGGTCTCGACCACGGCGCCTACGTTCCGCTCAAGGAGATGTACCCGGACGCCGACATCCCTGTACTGCAGATCTCGATGCCCACACTGGATCCGCGGCAGTTGATGGAGGTCGGCCGTCGGCTGGCACCGCTGCGGGACGAGGGCACTCTGATCGTGGGGAGCGGCTTCTTCACCCACAACCTCAGCGCCCTGGACTACGGCAATAACGTCTCCTCCGTGATGGCGGAATTCGACGACTGGGGCCGCCGGGCGCTCGACGCAGGCGACCTGGACGCGCTCCTCGACTTCGAGCACAAGGCTCCGGGCGCCCACTACGCACACCCGCGCACCGATCACTTCGCTCCTCTCTTCGTCACCCTGGGAGCCGGCCACGAAGAGCTCACGGCCCAGCGCACCGTCATCGACGGCTTCTGGGTCGGCATGGCGAAGCGATCGATCCAGATCGGCTGACGCCCCCTCCCTCCGACCTCACGACGCCTTTCGCGCGACAAGGAATCACCTTCATGAAAACAATCGCGATCGTCGGCGCGGGCCCCGGACTGGGCCGCTCCATCGCCAGGCGATTCGGAACAGCCGGTCACCGGGTGGCCGTGCTGGGCCGCACCCCCGAGAACCTGGACAGGCTGACAGCCGAACTCCGCGCACTCGACATCACCACGCGCGGCTATCGCGCCGACGTCACCAGGCCTTCCGCCCTTACCGATGCCCTCCACGATGCGGACTCGGACCTGGGAGGCATCGATGTCCTGGTGTACAACCCGGCTCACGCCAAGCTCCCGTCGATCCCCGCCGACCGCATCACGCCCGATGACGTCCGGTCCGAGGTCGAGCAGAAGGTCCTCGGCGCCGTCACCGCCGTGAACACGGTGCTGCCCGGGATGCTCAAGCGCGGACGGGGTTCCCTGCTGTTCACCGTCGGCTCCTCGGCCCTCTACCCAGTGCCTACCATCAGCGCCGTGGGAATCGCCTCGGCGGGGCTGCGCAGTTACGCCCTGAGCCTTCACCACGCGCTCGCGCCCCAGGGTGTCCACGTCGGCGTGGCCGTAATCGACTTGTTCATCAGCCAGGGCGACGGAGAGGCCGATCCGGACCACATCGCCGAGCGGCTCTACGAGTTTCACCGGGGCGACAGCGGCGCAGAAATGAAGATCGGGCATCTGCGCGAGCCACGGCCCTGAAGTCCCGCCCGAAACTCGTGTCCGTGGGAAGACCAGCGGCAGCGCACGGCGTCGGCCCGTCCCAACCATGCCCACCCCCCGCTACACGCCCACCGCCAAGCCGTTGACCAGGAGAAATACAGAATTCCGGCTGGAGTACTAGGCGAGCCCGTCCGCCACGACGGCGAGTGCCGCGCGCATGGTCGCTGTGAGCTCGGCTTCCGCTGTGGCCGCGTCCGTCGCGCCGTCGGCGACACGCCAGGCGTAGTACTCGACGGCCGCGCGCAGGGCCGCGTTGACCATGGCCGCCTGGATGGTGGGCACGAGGGCGTCCGCGGGCAGCCCGGAGCGTTCGGCGAGGGCGCGGGCGAACGCCGGTTCGGCCGCGTCATATGACTGCAGCCATTCCGCGCGCAGACCTGGTTCACTGCGGGTCAGTCTTACCAGGGAGCAGATGGTGGCGCGGTCCGGGCCGTGCACGAGGCGGTTGTCCGTCGGCAGGACGCTGCCGAAGACGTCCTCCAGCGGCCGATCGGGGCGCCAGCGGCGCAGTACGTCGGCGATCGCTTCGATGCCGGCCGCGAACAGCGGTCGCACGCACGCCTCCTTGCTCGGGAAGTAACGCCACACCGTGCGCGCCGAGACCCCGACCGCCTGCCCGATCTGCTCGCCCGTGGTCGCGGCCACCCCCTGGGCGGCGAACAGGTCCACCGCGGCACGGGCAATCTCCAGTCTGATCTCGGCCTTGCGCTCCTTGCTCAGGGGCGGCCGTCCCATGCGTCCCCCTGCGGTCATCTGTCCCTCCGGTGCCGGTGGCTGCTGCACCGCGATTCTCCCCCGAGGAGCCGGAACGACAAGAAAGAACCCCTGCCCCGACTTTATGTCATTCAGAGACATTAAGTCGTATGGTGTGACTGCACCGGGCGCCGAGCGCCCTCGGAACCACCTGATAGGAGCACCACATGGACAGCGGACTCGACGAGCGCAGCGTCATCGTCACCGGCGCGGGATCAGGGATCGGGCGTGCCGCCGCCCTGGCTTTCGCGAAGGAGGGCGCCCGGGTCGTGGTCGCCGACCTGAACGCCGAGAGCGCAGGCACGGCGGTCAAGGAGATCGAGGCGGCCGGCGGTACGGCGGTGGCCGTCACCGGCGACCTCAGCGAGCAGTCGGTGGTGGACCAGGTGGTCGCGATCGCGGTGGAGCGGTTCGGCGGGATAGACGTCCTGGTGAACAACGCCGGGATCATGGACCGGATGTCGGCACTTGCGGACGTGACCGACACCGAGTGGGAGCGGGTCATACGGGTCAACCTCACCGCGCCGTTCCTGCTCACCCGGGCGGTGCTGCCGCACATGCTGGCGTCGGGCCGCGGCGCGATCGTCAGCACCGCCTCCGAGGCCAGTCTGCGCGGCAGCTCGGCCGGTGCCGCCTACACGGCCTCGAAGCACGGCATCGTCGGCCTGACCAAGAGCCTGGCCGTGATGTACCGCAACCAGGGCATCCGGGCCAACGCGATAGCGCCGGGCGGCACCAAGACCGGGATCCAGGTGGACGTGGAGGACGGCGCGCACGGACCGGCCGCGCTCGCGCCCTACTCCAGCAACGTGGGCCAGCTCTCCGAACCCGAGGAGCAGGCCGCCGCGATCGTCTTCCTGGCATCGGACGCGGCCAGCAACATCAACGGCGCGATCCTGCCGGTGGACAACGGCTGGGCGGCCGTCTGACCGCCCCGGTTCCTCCAGGGCCGGGCAGACGGTCACCCGCCGCCCGGCCAACCGGGCCTCCGGCCGCTCCCCCTCCGCCTGCACCGCCGCACGGCCGCCGCCGCACGGTCCTCGATGGGCTCGGCCCGGGTCCTTGAACAGGGCAGCACGCCATGACACGAGTTCGCGAAAGGGCCGCTTCCGTGGTGGTGCCGAAGCCTGCGTAGTGGACATTGAGATCGAAGCCCGCGCCGGCCCATTCGGCGGCATCAGCGACGACGTCCGTGACACCGAGGGAGCGGGCCCTGTCCCCGCGCAGCCCGTGGCAGCGCGGCACCAACGAGAACACCAACCGGCTGCTTCGACAGCACCTGCCCAAGGGCGCGGACCTCCGCGCCTTCAGCCAGGCCGACCTGGACGCCATCGCCTACGAGCTCACCCATCGCCCGCGCAAGACACATGGCTGTCGAACACCGGCAGATGTCGACGCTGACCTCCTGAACAGCGGTGGTGCGCTGACCGCTTGAGCTGGCCATCGTTTGACGACAGGCGTGCCTTGGGGATCGGCAAGGATGTCGCGCGGAACCTGGCCCGCCAGGGCGCGACGGTTGTACTGCACGGCCGCCACCAGGCGCGGGGCGAGGCCGTGGCGAAGGAGATCCCGTGCGGCCGTGCCGGTGATCGGCGGCTGATCTCCAAGATCGTCTGGTTCCTGGGCGAGGGGCCGCCGACGAAGCAGGAGTACACCGACATTGGTGACAGCGTCAGCCGCCCGAGGGGGAACGAGTCGATCTCGTCCACTCGCTCCAGCGCTTGGGAGAACGCGGTGCCCATCGTCCTCGTGGGCGGTCGGCGCAGCCGCTCCAACTCGGAGAACCTGCGGTCCTTCCGGTGTCATCAACGCGCCGCACGCCATCTCAGTCGGGGAGTCCTTGAGCCGCTGTCAACACGGCGGTGCGGAGTGCCTCCGACAGTCCCGCACTCTCATTCTGGCCCGGCTCGGCTCGGCCATCGCGCTCCCGCCATGCGTAATGCTCCGCGGCCACGCGCAGGGCAGCGTTGATCGTCGCGGCTTGGATCCTGATGTGCAGGTCATCAGCGTCACAACCTGCGCGCGCGGCGAGGATTTCGGCGAGCTGACCGTCGTACGCGTGGTACGTCTGGAGCCATACGGCCTTCAGTCCCGGCTCGGTGCGGGTGAGGCGGATGAGGTCCAGACTCGCGGCGATGTCGGGCTCGTCCATCAGGACGTCGCCGTCTTCCCAGTCGTTCACGGCCTCGCGCAGGGTTTGCCCCGACGGCCATGTGCGCAGTCGCCGGGTGACCGCTTCGGCCCCCGCTGCCAGTAAGGGCTGGACGCAATTTTCCTTGCTGGGGAAGTACCGCCGCAGTGTGCGCGTCGAGATGCCGACGGCTTCCGCGATCTCATCGGCCGAGGTCGCGGCGACGCCCTTGCTCGTGAAGAGTCGCACCGTCTCGCGGGCGATCTCCATCCTCGTTTCGGCCTTGCGCCGTTCCGTCAGTGGCGGACGGCCCGTTCTCCGCTCCGCGTCCGGCGCGCCTCGTCGCTTGTCGCCGTGTCGCCGCACTTCACGTCACCCGTCTCCGCTCATCCCCACCATCTGGCCGAAAGTAATGCTATGTCATCCAGGGACTTCATGTCCCATCTGGACTTACTGTCCGCTTAGGCCAATAACTCGTAGACTGCTTCCCATGGCGCCTGGGTGACGGCCTACCGCCGACAGCACGCTGTGCGCCGCAGTGAACAAGCCAGCCATGACAGTTGAGGTGATACGCCTATGCCTATGCGGGTAGAAGTCGACGCTCCCAAATGCGTCGCCTCGGGGCAGTGCGTCCTGCTCGCCCCGGAGATCTTCGACCAGCAGGAGGAAGACGGCCTCGTCATCCTCCTGGACGAGGCCCCGGGACCCGACCACCATGACGCCGTGAGGGAGTCGGCGGCGGTGTGCCCGGCCGCGGCGATACGGCTGACCGAATCGTGAACTCCCTCAACCGGATCGCGATCGTCGGAGCCTCGGCCGCCGGGCTCGCCGCGGCAGAGACGCTGCGGCGGGAGGGATACGAGGGCGCGATCACGTTCGTCGGCGACGAACTCCTGCCGCCGTACGACAGGCCGCCGTTGTCGAAGGAGGTCCTGTCAGGATCGTGGGCCGCCGACCGGCTCCCGCTGCGCCCGGCGCCCGATCTGGAAGCCCTGCGACTGGAGCTGTGCCTCGGCGTCGCCGCAACCGGACTGGACCTGAGCGGCCGCACGGTGTCGCTGGCCGACGGCTCCGAGGTGGGCTTCGACGGCCTCATCGTGGCCACAGGTGTACGGCCGCGCCGGCTACCCGGCGAGCGGGCACACGTACTGCGCACTCTGGACGACGCGCTCGCTCTGCGGGAGCGCATCCGGCCCGGCTGTCACCTGGCCGTGGTCGGAGCGGGATTCCTCGGATCCGAGGCCGCCTCAGTGGCCCGCGGCCTGGGCGCGAGGGTGACCCTGTTGGAACCGGCCTCCGTGCCCTTGGCCCACGCGGTGGGCGAGGACGTCGGACGCGTGCTCTCCTCCCTCCACGACGAGCACGGCGTGGACCTGCGCACCGGAGTGACAGTCGCCGAG
>NZ_JBEYJU010000105.1:0-28182 GCF_040703965.1 Streptomyces sp. NPDC006655
TTTACATAGGTGTGATTTTCAGATATTTGGTTTTGTGCGCCCGGGGGGCTGCCCCGCTCTCGTCCCGGGGGGCGGCCGGGGTCGGCGGCCGGCCGCCTCACAGGAACGCGACGGTGCCCTTCGGCGTCAGGAAGATCCGAGGGCGGCACCTTCGGTCAGGCGCGGACCGCGGTCAGGAAGAGGTAGCCGCTCTCCGGGATGGACCCGAACCTGCGCACGAAGTCGATGAGCGAGTCGGCCTGTTCCGCACCGACCAGATCGGACAGCTTGTCGCGGACCGTCTCGAAGGCGTCGGCCATGAGACCGAGGGTACGGATGACGTTGTCGGTGATGTCACGGATCTCCACGTCGACGAAACCGTTGTCGGCCAGAGCCACCCGGTACTCGTCCACCGTGCCCAGGGAGCGGACCGCGTAGTTCTCGCAGATGTGGTCCAGGACCACGCGCCCCTCGGGGCTGATCGGGTCGCGCTGGATGACATCGGCGACGGCGAGGCGCCCGCCGGGACGCAGGACGCGAGCGGCCTCGGAGAGCACCTGGCCACGGTCGGGCATGTGCCACATCGACTCGAACGCCCAGGCCGCGTCGAACGAGCCGTCGGGGAAGGGCAGGTCCATCGCGTCGGCGAACTGGAACGTGGCCCGGTCGGCGAGCCCGGCCTCGGCCGTGAGTTCCGTGGCCTCCGCGACCTGGATGTGGCTGACGGTGATGCCCACCACGTCCACGTCACAGGCGCGGACCAGCCGCCGCGCGGGATGGCCGACGCCGCAGCCGATGTCCAGGACCCGCTGGCCGGGCTGCGCGGCGAGACCCGAGATCATCAGGTCGGTCAGGCGGTCGGTGGCCACCTCGACGGAGCTGTCGTCGGCGTCGTTCTCCCAGTAGCCGTAGTGGATGTTGCGGCCCCACGCGGAGCCGTAGATCCGGCCGAACCCGTCGTACACGGTGCGGACGTCGCTGGGAGCGGGAGACTGCTTGAGCGTCATGAGGAACTCCGTATCGTGGTGAAGATCGCGGAAGCCGGCACCGGTCCGGCCGTACCTCTGTCGAAAGGCGGGCGGAAACCCGCCGCGCTCGGCTGGGCAACGCCAGCCGAGCGCCTGTGATCCACCGACCGGCCGTGCAGGCCGTCAGGGGGTCTGCTCACTTCAGCTCGAAGCGCAGGAAGCCCAGCCGCAGGCCGCCCGCTCGCCATTCGGCACCAAGTGCCTGGTTCGCCATCAGGGATATCCTCAGCTGCCGGCGCTCGACTGCCGAAAGGCTGCCGTCCGTGTCCAGCACCGCCTTCGTCCAGGCGGTGCTCTCGTCCCAGAACGGCGCGGTTTCCGAGGTGGCGTCGACGTCGTCGACCAATTCGAAACCCGCGGCCTGCGCGGCTTCCGCGTAGTCGCGCACCGTCGCCGGTTTCGTGTAGAAGTACTCGGCCCACACATCGGCCCCGTGCGGGCGGGTGATGAACACTTCCTCGACGCACACGCTTCCGCCCGGACGAAGCACGCGCGCCAGCCGCTCGAACCAGCGGGGACGGTCGAAGTAGCCGCTGCTCTCGATCGCCACCGCCGCGTCGTAGGGGCCGTCGTCCGCAGGGAGGTGCATCGCGTCGCAGACCAGTGCCCGGACCCGCCCCTCCACCCCGCACTCGCGCGCGAAACCCTCGACGAGCGGCGCGTGTTCCGGCGCGTTGGTGACCGCGGTGACGTCGGCACCGTATTCCTGCGCCCAGAAGAGCGAACCCCCGCCGAGACCGCAGCCGACGTCCAGGATCCGCCCCGACAGCCGGTGTTCGGCACCCCAGATCTTGGCCGCGTAGCGCAGCAGACCCTCTTGGTGCAGCCGGATGCTGCGACGAATGGCATCCGGCGTCGCGTCGTGAACGTCAAGCGGCGTCCGGGAGGAAGGGTAGTGACCTACATGATAGTGAATCCGGGGTCCAGGCCCGTATTTACGCACAAGCCTGGCCGTTTTGTCGTCGTAGTACTGGCCGACTATTTTCACCTCGTCCTGAGGCTCCGGCGCCGTTCGAGGCGAGGTGGAAAGTTCATCCAGATTTGACACGGTCACTCCTCCAGAGCCCGGATGCCGACGACGTTGGCGATCGGCCTGCTGTGGTGGTCGCCCTGCGCTCGCCGTGATTTCGGCGAATACGCGGTTCGAAAGGAAGGGCCGCCCTCACGATTCCTGATATCGAGTCGTCTGGAAATCAAGTGGCAGCCATCGGACTCCATCCTGGAGGGCGGCCGTGGTCGTGTCAACGACGCGACGCAAGCGTCTTCGACTTTAGGAAAAACCCCAAAGAAAATGGTGCGAGGTCTGGATTAGACTGCTCTGCGGAGTGGTGGCCGCCGGCCGGCACCCAGAGCGAATTCGAGTCCGGCGATTAAGCCGGCACCCAACGGCAGAGAAGCCTTCCCGAGCTCGGACGTCACGGACGGAACGGAGTCGGAATGAGTGGCGGTAAGCAGGTGCTGCTGGCCGAGCCGCGGAGTCTGTGCGCCGGGGTGCGCCGGGCGATGGCCATCATCGACCTCGCGCTGGAACAGCACGGCGCGCCGGTCTACGTCCGCAAGGAGATCGTGCACAACCACTACGTGGTGCGGGAGTTCCAGCGCCGGGGTGTCCGGTTCGTCGACTCCGAGCTGGAGGTGCCGGAGGGCGCGGTGTGCGTCTTCTCGGCCCACGGTGTCTCCCCGCAGGTGCGGCAGAACGCGGACGCACGTGGCCTGGACGTGCTCGACGCGACCTGCCCCCTGGTGGCCAAGGTGCACCAGGAGGCCCGCCGGTTCGCCCGCGACGGGCGGACGCTGCTGCTGATCGGGCACGCGGACCACGAAGAGGTCGAGGGCACCTATGGGCACGCTCCCGAACAGACGGTCGTCGTCGAGACGGTCGCCGACGCCGAGGCACTGGACCTTCCCCCGGACGCACCGGTCGCCTACCTCACCCAGACCACGCTCTCGGTGGACGAGACGAAGGACATCATCGCCGTGCTCCGGGGCAGGTTCACCGACCTGCGCGGACCCGCCACCGACGACATCTGTTACGCCAGCCAGAACCGCCAGGACGGCATCAGGGCCATCGTGGACCGGTGCGAGCTGGTGCTGGTGGTCGGTTCGACCAACTCCAGCAACTCGATCCGGATGGTCGAGGTGGCCCGCAGGCTCGGCGGCAGGGCCGAACTGGTGCCGGACGTGACCCGCTTCGACCCCGCGTGGCTGGACGGCGTGAGCACGGTCGGCGTGAGCGCCGGGGCGAGCGCGCCGGAGATCCTCGTCGACGAACTGCTCGACCGGCTCGCCGAACTGGGTTACGAGGACAGGGCCGTGGAACGGGTGGCGACCGAGGACATCGTGTTCTCCCCGCCCGCGCGGCTGACCGGAGCGGCGGACGCGCCGTGACCGATCGCGACCGGGCGGCCCCTGTCCGTGGCGCCGGAGAGGACCCCGCCGGCAGGAACGCGTCGGCGGTGAGTCGCGTCCGCCGTCGCCGCGACCCGGTCGGCCGGACCGGTGTCACGCCGGGCGGTCGGCCCGAACCTACGGAGACAGCGGCCGAGGCCGCCTACCGAACCCGGTGAGGAGACCTGTTCGACATGGCGCTGCTGGAAACCGTGCGCGACCCGGCGCGGCTGCGTGAGCTCACCGCCGGGGAGCTGCGTGACCTCGCCGGGGAGATCCGCGCGTTCCTGATCGAGCGGGTCACCGCGACCGGGGGACATCTGGGACCCAACCTCGGTGTGGTCGAGCTGACCATCGCGTTGCACATGGTGTTCGAGTCCCCACGGGACCGGTTGGTGTGGGACACCGGGCACCAGTCCTACGTCCACAAGATCCTGACGGGTCGGCAGGCCGGATTCGACCGGCTGCGCAAGTCGGGCGGCGTCTCCGGCTACCCGAGCCGGGAGGAGTCCGAGCACGACCTGGTGGAGAACTCGCACGCGTCCACCGCGCTGTCCTACGCGGACGGGCTGGCCAGGGCGGATGCCCACCTCGGCCGACGTGACCGGGCGACCGTCGCGATCATCGGCGACGGGGCGATGACCGGCGGCATGGCCTGGGAGGCGCTCAACAACATCGCGGGCGGCCCGAAGAGGCCGCTCGTCATCGTGCTCAACGACAACCAACGCTCCTACGCTCCGACCGTCGGCGGACTCGCCGCGCACCTGGCCGACCTGCGTGCCGGGCGCGGGCCGGGCGTGTTCGAGCACCTCGGGCTCGGCTACCTCGGCCCCGTCGACGGTCACGACCTCTTCGCGGTCCAGGACTGCCTGCGCCGCGCGATCGCACGGGGCGGCCCGGTGGTGGTGCATGTGATCACCGCCAAGGGCAGGGGTTACCGGCACACCGAGGCCAACGACCTCGACCTCGGCCACGCCGTGAAACCGATGGACCCGGGCACCGGGCGGGCGTTGCAGGCGTCACCCCCCTCGTTCACGTCGGTGTTCGGCGAGAAGCTGGCCGAACTGGCCGAGCAGCGCGACGACCTCGTGGCGATCACGGCCGCCATGGCCGAGCCGGCCGGGCTCCTGCCGATGCAGCGCAGGTTTCCGCACCGGGTGGTCGACGTCGGCATCGCCGAACAGCACGCGGTGACGATGGCCGCCGGCCTGTCCATGGGCGGCGTGCGCCCGGTGGTGGCGATCTACTCCACGTTCGTCAACCGCGCGTTCGACCAGCTGCTCATGGACGTCGCGCTGCACCGCCGGCCGGTGACGTTCGTCCTCGACCGGTCCGGGGTGACCGGCGACGACGGTCCGAGCCACAACGGCATGTGGGACCTGTCGGTGCTGCACGTGGTGCCGGGGCTGCGGATCGCGGCGCCGCGGGACGGCACCAGGCTGGCCGAACTGCTGGCCGAGGCGGTGGCGTGGGACGAGGGCCCGACCCTGCTGCGGTTCCCCAAGGGTCCCGCCGGTGCGGATCTTCCTGCCGTCGCCACGTTCAACGGGATTGACGTGCTGCGTCGTTCCGGCTCGCTGGACGTGCTGATCGTCGCGGTGGGCGCGTTGGCCGGACTCGCACTGACCGTCGCCGACGGGGCCCGGGCCCGGGGCATCGGGGTGACGGTGGTGGACCCGCGATGGGTCACCCCGGTCAACCCCGCGCTCGCCGACCTGGCCCGCCGCCACCGGCTCGCGGTCACGGTCGAGGACAACAGCCGCGCGGGGGGCGTCGGTTCCGCGATCGCGCAGGCGCTGCGGGACGCCGACGTGCGCACCCCGTTGCGCGAGTTCGGCCTCCCGAGGCGATTCCTGGGCCACGGCTCAAGGGCCGAGGTGCTCGCCGCCTGCGGGCTGACCGCGCAGCACGTCACCCGGGTCGTGGTGGAACTGCTGGCCGGCCTCGACGCGGCGCCGGGCGGCATCGACGACTCCGGCACCTGGCCGGTTCACTCAGGGGAGGAACATTGACGACCGTCGATCTGGGAATGCCCTCGCCTCGCAAGGACGAGGTACCGCTCTCGGTGGCCACGCGACGGTCCTCCCGCCAGATCATGGTGGGCACGGTGCCCGTCGGCGGCGCCGCGCCGGTGTCGGTGCAGTCGATGACCACCACGTCCACCGCCGACGTCGACGCCACGTTGCAGCAGATCGCCGAGCTCACCGCGGCGGGCTGCGAGATCGTGCGGGTCGCCGTGCCGTCCGCGGACGACGCGGCGGCGCTGCCGGCGATCGCCCGCAAGTCGGGCATCCCGGTGATCGCCGACATCCACTTCCAGCCGAAGTACGTGTTCGCCGCGATCGACGCCGGCTGCGCCGCGGTACGGGTCAACCCCGGCAACATCCGGCAGTTCGACGACCAGGTCGGCGCGATCGCCCGTGCGGCCGAGGACGCGGGCATCCCGATCCGGATCGGCGTGAACGCCGGGTCGCTGGACAAGCGGTTGCTGCACAAGCACGGCGGCGTCACGCCGGAGGCGCTGGTCGAGTCGGCGTTGTGGGAGTGTTCGCTGTTCGAGGAGCACGGCTACACCGATCTGAAGATCTCGGTGAAGCACCACGACCCGGTGGTGATGATCGAGGCGTACCGCAAGCTCGCCGGCCGGTGCGACTACCCGCTGCACCTCGGCGTCACCGAGGCGGGCCCCCGGTTCCAGGGCACCGTCAAGTCCGCGGTCGCGTTCGGCGCGCTGCTCGCGGAGGGCATCGGCGACACCATCCGTGTGTCGCTCTCCGCACCACCGGTGGAGGAGGTCAAGGTCGGCACGCAGATCCTCGAGGCGCTCGGGCTGCGGCCGAGGGGGCTGGACATCGTGTCGTGTCCGTCCTGCGGCCGGGCCCAGGTCGATGTGCACACCCTCGCCGAGCGGGTCACCGCGGCGCTCGAGGGGTTTCCGGTGCCGTTGCGGGTGGCGGTGATGGGCTGTGTCGTCAACGGGCCCGGCGAGGCACGCGAGGCCGACATCGGCGTCGCCGCCGGCAACGGCAAGGGCCAGATCTTCGTCAAGGGCGAGGTGATCCGCACGGTCCCGGAGTCGAAGATCGTGGAGACCCTCCTGGCCGAAGCCGCGCGCATCGCCGAGGAGATGGGCGTGGAGGTCGAGGCCTGAGCGTCAATCCGCGGTCTCACAGGAAATGCGCGGGGGCCACGAGTCGGTTCGCAGGATCTGGAGGACGAACGCCCTCGACACCAGCGCGACACGATTCGGCGCCTCCAGCTTCTCGGACATGACACGGACGTGGTAATCGATGGTCTTCGAGCTGAGGTGCAACTCTCTCGAGAGTCGCCCGCTGGAGAAGCCGGCCGCGACACCTTCCAGGACGCTGGCCTGAACCGAGCTCAGAATCCAGCCACCGACTGGCCTGAATGCGTCGAAGCCGTTCTGGTCGTTATGCATGGCAGCCACCCCATTCCGTACAGCCAGGCGCGAAGTACTGGGACGAGATCCTAGGGAGACCCCTCACTCCTTGTCACTGCCGGGCCATTGCATCCTGCCAGTTTCCGTCCGCCTCGGAATTCTCTCCAAATTTTGCGGAACATGAGGACGGTTTGCATTGGCGCATTCCTGGGAATGACCTCGGCCCGCCTCCCCGGGGAGGCGTCCTGGTCAGTTCTGGAGGACTTCGGCGATCATCGCGGCCGTCAGTGTCTGTGCGCCCCTGCCACTGGTCGGGTCGCAGCCGGTGACGTCTTCGATCCGCCTCAGGCGGTAGTCCAGCGTGCTGCGGTGGATGAACAGGCTTCGCGCTGTCTTGTTCTTGCTGTAGTCCGAGTCGACGAAGGCGGTCAGCGTCTCCCACAGAACCTTGTGCGCCCGAAGCGGTCTGATCATCGCGGCCAGGTCGGTCCGCACCTTCTCGTTCAGCGTGACCGCGTACTCGACCAGCACGTCCGAGATCGTGTAGGCACCGCTCGGGCGCAGTCCCGCCACCACCAGCCTCAAGACCGAGCACGCCTCGTCGAGCCCGTCGACGAGGCGGGCCCTGTCCCGCTCCGCGGTCGCGAGCCAGCCCTTGCCGCCCAGGCACTGGGCCAGCCTCGTCACCGATCGTTCACCGCTGCCCGGACCCGCTGCCGGAACGAGGAGGACGACGTCGCCGTCCCGGTGCGTCAGCAGCGCGTCCTCTCCCGCCACCGCACGCAGCGCGGCCAGTTGCCGGCCGGGCTCCGCAAGCCTCACCACGGCGATCAGGTATCGAGGAGTGAGCCCTCCGGTGAGGTCCGCGGGCAGCGAACGACCGTCGGCGAGGTCGCCTGCCAGACCACGCGAAACAGCCGCGGGGTCCTTGTGCGGCTCGACCAGATCGTCCGGCTCCTTGCTCCGCTCCTGCCCCTCGGCCCGCACCTTCGCCCTGAAGTCAGCCACCGGACCCTCGTCCGGTGTCGAGCGGAGCCCATCGACCGAAAATAACGACCTGCCTGTCATTTCGACCATTTCACACTCATCTTTCTGGCTGGTGCATTTGCGTCACAGGTCCCCCCACCTGACGCGTTTCATGGATGTCGCCGAGGTATTTCCTGGCGTTCATTTCGGCCGGGGTGCACGGAGAGGGTTTGTATCGGGCAGGCTTTCGCAATAACACCGAGGGCGCGTCCGAGCGCGCGGGAAGCCGCTCCGACCGCAAAGATCGTAGCATGACCACTTGAACTATTTAAGATATTACCCGCAAGTCAGTTTGCTATAGGCCTTTTGCGTCCTCGACTACTCCTGCGCCCCACGGGCCTCGAGGTGGTCTCTCAGCCACTGCTCGGTGTTGCTCACGTGCAGCAGTGCGGCGGCCTGGCTGAGCGCGGCGTCGCGGTGGGACAGGGCCGTGAAGATCGCCTCGTGCTCGGCGAGGGTACGGCCCGAGGCCGCGTCGTCGACCAGGCCGCGCCAGATACGGGCGCGCAGGGTGCGGCCCGAGACCCCTTCCAGGAGGGTGAGCAGCGATTCGTTGCCGGTTGCCGCGACGACCGCGCGGTGGAAGGCGGCGTCGTGGGCGTTGAGTTGTTCGACGTCGTCCCGGGCCTCGCGCATGGCGTCCAGGTGCCGCTTCACTTCGGTCAGTTGCTCGTCGGTGATGCGGGTCGCCGCCAGCGCGGTGGCGACCGGTTCGAGGAGCCGCCGTACCTCCATCAGGTCCCGCAGGGCACCCGCGTCGCCCTGCAGGAGTTCCACCGCACCGCCCAGCCCCTCCAGGAGGAGGCTCGGCTGGAGGCTGGTGACGTAGGTGCCGTCGCCGCGTCGTACCTCCAGGACGCGGGCGACGGCCAGTGCCTTGACCGCCTCGCGGGCGAGGTTGCGGGACAGGCCGAGTTGGGCGGCGAGGTCCGGCTCCGGGGGCAGCTTGGAACCTGGGGGGAGCGCGCCGGAGCGGATCAGCTCACGGATCTGCTCGATGGCCTTGTCGGTCAGGGACACCGTGAACTCCTTCCACCGTCGTTCGGGAACCGATCGGCGACGGAGTTGCGCGTTCCGCTCGACCCGTTCCGGGCTCCGCATGCCCGGGTGACGTTGATGATACTGGGACGGCCGACGAGGATGGTGGTCGCGGCGGCGGGCAGGGTCGGGCATGGGTGACCAGGTCGGACGGCGCCCCCCGGTGGTCGTACCGCACGTGGACGACGGGGGTGTGCTCTGGCCGCCGTCGGCACGTGGGTGTACGCCCGCGCACCGACGCCGGAGCCTGCCGGGAGTTGCCGGGTGCGTCAGCCGTCGGCTTCCCGAGCCACGCGCTCCAGTCGGTGCCGGTGGCCCTCCCACCACTCCTGACCCTCTGGCGGCAGGTTCTCCTTGCCTTGCAGATATCCGACAGATCCGTCGATGAGCTCTCGCACGATGTCGGCGTGGCCGGCATGCCGCTGGGTATCGGAGATCACGCGCACCAGGATGTGGTGCAGTGTCACCTCTCGTCGTGCCTCCGGCCACCACGGGACGTGACCTGCCGCGTCGAGCGCCAGCGCCGCGATCGTGCGGTCGGAGTGCTCCCACGCCTGCCGGTACAACCCGACGATCTGCTCCCGCGACTCGTCCGCGGTGGCCCACATGTCGGCGTTGTCTTCGGGCTCTTCGGTGTACCACCAGGGCGGCGGCGCCTCATCGAAGAACGGCCGTCCGAAGGTGTCGCCGAAATACGCCAGTTCCACGCCGGCGACATGCTTGACCAGCCCCAACAGATTCGTGCCCGTGGGCGTCAGGGGTCGGCGGACGTCGTACTCCGAGAGGCCGTCGAGCTTCCACAACAGGGCATCACGCGCCTCTTGCAGGTATCGGAGAAGGTCCGCTTTCGGGTTCGGTTCGGTCATGCCGGGGAGTCTCCCATCCGGCACTGACAGGCGACGTGGAATTTCCTTGCGGTCGACCATGGTGGCCGCCCTATGGTTGCTCCCCGTGACCGTCGAGATGCCCTATCAGCCACTCCCGAGGGACCAGTCGGACGTGCACTATGTCCACGGACCCGATTCCGCGCCGCAGCCGGACGTGCCCGCCGGCGAGACGGTCGCGTTCGAGTGGAGGGACAGCGAGGTCTACCCGGGCACCGTCCGGAAGTTCTGGGTCCACGTGCCCGCACGCTACGACCCGGCGGAACCGGCGTCCTTGATGGTGTTCCAGGACGGATGGTGGTACCTGGACCCCGCGGGGGAGGTACGCGGCGCGATCGTCCTGGACAACCTCGTTCACCGCGGCGACATCCCCGTCACCATCGGCGTGTTCGTCGATCCCGGCGTCTTCCCGGACGCGGAGGACCCCAAGAACCGCAACACCGAGTACGACGCTTTCGACGACCGGTACGTCACCTTCCTCCTCACCGAGATCATCCCGTGCGTTGCGGAGCGCTACAGCATCGCCCCGTCACCCGACAGGTGGGGCGTCTGCGGCGGGAGCAGTGGCGGCAACTGTGCCTTCACCGCCGCGTGGCTGCGTCCGGACACGTTCCGCCGCGTCATCGGATACCTGTCCAGCTTCGCGCAGATGCCGGGCGGCAATCCTTACCCGGACCTCATCTCCCGCGCCCCCCGCTTGCCGTTGCGCGTCTTCATGCAAGCCGGCCACCGCGACCTCCGCTGGAATGAGCCACAGGGGAACTGGCTCGCCGAGAACCTGCGTGTGGCAGCGGCGCTCGCCGAAGCGGGCTATGACTTCCGCCTTGTCCTGGGAGACGGCGGACACAGCCCCAACCATGGTGGCGTCCTGCTGCCTGACGCGCTGCGCTGGCTGTGGCGGCCCGGCGAGGATTGATCGACGCGTCGGCCGCGCGTGCGCTGTCGTGCGGCCAGGCGCGCAGTGCGGCATCGCGTTCCGGGCGGTCGTGAACACCGGGCCGAGCGCACCGCCCGTCAGCACCAGAACACCACCGCGCCCACCCGGGGCACCGCCCATGGAGATACCCCACCCGGCTCACCGGCCGCGCCGCGACGGCATGCGTCCGCCGGGCGCGGCGAGCTCGACGCACCGCTCCCCCCGCGGGTCCAGCGGGACGTCTTCGGCGCCCTGACCCTGGGCCGCCCGGCGCCTCAGTCGTTCGGGGCCGGATGGAATTCCATGGCCAGGGCGTCGGGCTTGACGGTGATGACGGCCTGGGGGCGCGGTGGACGGGAGGTCAGCTGCAACCGGGGCCAGACCTGGAGGACGGTCGCGAGGATGATGTGGAGCTCGGCCCAGGCGAGGTTCTCTCCGATGCACTTGCGGCGGCCGTCGCCGAAGGCGAGAAAGGCGCCTCGGGCGGCTGCGGCGCGGTCCGCCTCCCAGCGGTCCGGGTCGAAAGTGTCCGGGTCGGGGAAGTAGGAGGCGTCGTGCTGGTGCAGATAGGGGCTCCACACGACGTCCGCGCCTTCGGGGATGAGGTGTCCGCCGAGCACGGTGTCGCGGGCGGCAGTCCGCGTCACCATCCAGGACGGTCCGTATTTCCTGATGGTCTCCCGCAGGACCCTGCGAGCGTACGGGAGTCGGTCGAGGTCGTCGTAGCGCAGCGGCCGGTCGCCGCACACCGAGGCCAGTTCCTCCCGAAGACGTCGTTCGACGGCGGGATTCCCGGCGATCTCGTACAGCGCCCAGGCGAGTGTGGTGCCGGTGGTCTCGATCGCGCCTGCCAGAAGGGTGATGGCTTCGTCCTGGAGCTGCCGGCGGCCGAGTCGCCCCTCAGCGCCGAGCAGGGTCTCGAACAGACCCGTCTGTTGTCGGCTCCGCGCCCGAGCCGCGTGCGGGCATCCCTCGGCACCGGACACACCGGCCGCCGCGGCGGATCCGGGTGCGGTGACGTCGGCGTGGTGGTCGATGGCCCGGTCGATCAGGGTGCGCAGGCGGGCGACACGCTCGGCGTGCGCGCGGTTGGCCGGCAGTGGCAGCCGCGTGATCCAGGGCGGCAGGATGACCTGCCGGATCGTCCCCTTCATGATCTCGGGCATGAGGACGGTGAACTCGCCCTCCAGGCCTGCGGGCAGGTCCGCGCCGAACACGGCGACGAGGAACGTGGCGAGCGTGATCTCGTTCATGCCCGCGAACATGTCGCGCGGCTCGGCCGCGGGCCAGGCGCCGACCGTCGTCCGGACCTGGTCGATCATGGCGTTGCCGCGCTCGGCGATGTGCGCCTTGCTGAACATGGGCTGCATCAGACGGCGGTTGCGCAGATGGGTGTCGCCGTCGGTGACGGTTGCGACTCCGTCGCCGAGGAAGACCCGCAGCGCGTCGTAGTACCTGCCGCCCTTGGGGAAGTCGGCGGCGTCGGTCACCAGGACCTGGCGGGTCAGTGCGGGGTCCGTGACCACGTAGGCGGGGGTGGGACCGATGCGTATGCGCACCACCCTGCCGTGTGCGCGCAGCGAGGTGATGAACGGCAGCGGGTCTCGGACGAGCCGGAGCCCGTGCCCGATCAGCGGCAGACCGCCGGGGGCCGTGGGGGTGGGGGTGGGGGTGGGTGAGGTGGTGGGTGCGTTCAGCACGCGTTCGCTCCTCGTGGGGGAGGGATCAAACGCCCGCATACATGCCCATGACACCTACCCTTGATGCACCGCGCCGGTGATCATTGCGCGACGCGCCGTGCCGTTCGAGTGGGCCGTTCACTCGTCGGACGGCCGTTCGACGGGACGCGGCGTGTGCGTCACCCACACGCTCGACAGGCGCTTCGGTTCCCGTTGCCGCCGCATGGGCGACGGCAGCACCGGAAAGCCATCGGGCATGTCGCCGCCGTCCCCGGCCGCCGAGGGAGCACGCACGTGAGCGATGTCGTCTTCACCGCAGACTTCACCTCCGAACACCAGTGGATCGCCGGGCACTCCTGGGCCTATCCCGACGGTGGCCCCACCAACCCGGATGACGACAAGCTGGACTATCTCACCGCGGATCCCGCCTACTCCCGCACCGGTACCTTCCGGGCCACCCGGAGGGCGGACGGCTGGTGGAACACCGGGCTGCTCACCACCGAGGGGAGCACCGAAGGCTTCGCGGTCCGCACCGGGGACCAACTCCGGGCCGACGTGCGCCTGCCCACCGGCGTGGGAGCCTGGCCCGCCATCTGGACATGGCGGGACGGCGGCAACGAGGTCGACGTCTTCGAGTACCACCCCGACCACCCCGACCTGCTGGAACTCACCAACCACGTACGCCAGGGGAACAGCTACGTCACCCATCCCGCGGTACGGCCCGGCGGCACCGTCGCCCTGGGCGTGACCTTCGGCCGCCGCAACGTCGTGTGGACACTCAACGGCGCACAGGTGTTCGCCGACGGAAGGGGGGTCGGGGCCGGCTGGCACGCCTACCTGATCGTCAACCTCTCCGTGTCCGCCGGTCGTTACCACCCGCGCCCCGATCCCACGACCACCGAGCTGTCCTTCCAGGTCGAGAACCTGGTGGTACGCCGCCCTGCCCCTCCGTACGCGGACCCGGCACCACAGCGACTGGCGTAATCACACCTCACCCTTGATCCCTTTTTAGTGTCGTCGGGTTACCTTTCGGCGAGTCAGGGATCGATGCCAGTTGAGGGACGGACACGGTGAAGCAGCGCAGGAGCCGGGGCAGGTTGTACCGGTCGGTGACGGGGACGGTCGCAGTGGCCCTGGCGGTCGGCGGCTGCGGCGCGGGCGGTGGGAAGGGCCACGCCGGCGGCGGTGCCTCCCGGCCCGCCGCGTCGGACGGCACCACCAGGAGCGCGCCCGGCCGTTCCGACACCGCGGCGGCCTGGCGCAAGTGGGGCCTGGCGCCGCTGCCCGCAGCCCCGCGACCGCCGGTCGACAAGCCGGTGCGGCTCTCGGCCACCGGAACCGTCCCCGTCTTCACCCACATACCGACCGCGCAGAAGGTCGTCTTCATCACCGTGGACGACGGGCAGGAGAAGGATCCCGAGTTCATCCGGATGATGCGGGACCTGAGGGTCCCGATCACGATGTTCCTGATGAACGACGCGGTCAAATCCGACTACGGCTACTTCAAACCGTTGCAGGCGCTGGGCGACCACATCCAGAACCACACCCTGCATCACCCGGTCATGAGCTCCCTCCCCCTGGCCCGCCAGAAGGAAGAGGTGTGCGGTGACCAGAAGATCCTCACGAAGGAGTACGGCACCGCGCCCCTGCTCTTCCGCCCGCCCTACGGCGCGTACAACACCGACACCAGGGTCGCGGCCGGGGAGTGCGGACCCCGCGCGATCGTGTGGTGGCGGGAGTCCATGCAGATCCGCAACATGCAGTACCAGTCGGCGGACAAGAAGCTGCGCCCCGGGGACATCATCCTGGCCCACTTCCGCGGACCGTCCGAACTCAAGGGCACGACGATGACGCACATGTTCGCCAACCTGCTCCGGCGCATCCATGAGCAGGGCTTCGCCGTAGCGCGCCTGGAGGACTACATCCAGCCGCCGGCCGGTTGAGCCTCCCGGCCGGGACCGCCGTCAGTAGCTGTCGCAGGTCTCGCGCAGGTAGCCGTCGTGGCCGGCCGGGGTGACGTCGAGGTCACGCCGGACGACACTGATCCGGTCGCCCCAGCCCGCGCAGGCCTTCCTCATGCCCTTCTCCGTGTACTCGACGACGATGACGTGGTCGCCGAACGCGTCGACGTAGGACCCGCATTCGTCGTACTGCCCGCATTCCTCCACCACCGCGAAGTCGAGACCGACCCGTTTGCGGTCCTTGGCGAGTTCGAGGGTGTTCTTCTGGGCGATGGCGAGGTGCCGGGCGTGCGCGTGGCGGGCGAGCAGGGTCTGGAACGCCTCCGCATCGGCTGCGGTCAGCAGGCCGTGCGGGGCGCGGGTGTAGCTGTCGTAGTTGTCCGGCTCGACGGCGTCGAATCCCTTGTCGGCGCACTCGTCGATCCAGCCGTCCACCTTCTCCGCGATCCGCGCGCGCTTGCCCGGGGTGCCGATGTCGAGCATCGCCTCGCCCCAGTCCTCGTCCATGACGACCTTCCCGGAGCCGTCCCGCAACAGCAGGTCGGCGTCCCACTCCTGCTGCGCGTCGGGCTGCGCCTGGAACGCGTTGACGTAGCAGATGTTGTACAGGCCCGCGGCGGGCGACGCCGTGTGGTCGCGGGAGACCACGGAGACGCCCTTCGGCGGGGTGTAGGCGCCGCCGAGCTGGTAGTCGACTCCGGCGTGGACGGGTGGTGCGGAGAATTTCGCCGTGGGGGTTTGCGCGGTGGTGCCCGTGTCGGTGGCGGGGGTGCCGGAGCAGCCGGCCATGAGGAAGGCCACGGCCAGGAAGGCGGCGGCGAGGGGGGCGGTGGCAGGGCGTGAGTCTGCCCGGGAGCTGCGCATGACGGTCTGCCTCTGGAGGAGAGAGCATGCCCCGCCTCGGACGCGCGTGGTCCTGGCGACTGGGGCCGGGCTGACGGCCCGGAGGCCCGTGTTACCGGCTGGGAATGCCACGGCTGCGCGGACCGCGACGGCTGGGCGGTCCGACACCGTGACGATATCAAAGCCGTGGCAACCGGCCTGTGCCGCGTCCGGCCGCCGGTCACGGTGATCGCGGGGGCGGTGGGTCGCTGGGCGTTGCCCAGGAGGTTCCCGGAGTGAAAACTTCGGGCCGAAGGCTTGTGCGGCCGGAGCCTTCACGGTCGGGGCAGTTTCTGCTGCCCCGACGGGGCCGTCCGCGCCACGGCCGGGCGTGGTCCGGTGTCAGCCGAGTCCGCGGGCGTCCTGCTTCAGAGCCGTGTCGACCGTCAGCGCGGTGGCGACGACCAGGCTCCGCAGGGGGTCGGGGAGTTCCTGGTGGATCTGGAGGACGTAGTTGTCCGCCGTGGTGAACATGGTCTTGGCGAGGCCCTCCCAGGTCTTGGTGATCCGGGCCACCTCGGTCCCCGCCTGGTCGACGACGGCGAAGTTCCAGGCGCGCCAGTTCTCTCCCTTGATGGCGCCGATCTGCCGGCCGCCGGCGTTGATGGCGAAGTCGATCTTTCCGAAGACGTTCTGCTGGACCAGCTCGCCCAGCACCTCTCCGTCCGGACGGGCCACGATCACCCGCGACTTGAATATCTTCGCGGGACGGGTCAGGTGCAGGACCGGCTGCCCCTGGGCGTCACGGATCTCCAGCCGGTGAGTGAAGTACTGGTCCCAGTCGCTGATGAAGCGCACGACCTTGCGCAGGGCGCTCTGCCCGACCTCGACCACGGAGCCGAGCTGGTTGCCCTGCTGGTCCATGACCTTGTACTCGTTGGTCAGTTCTATGAGTTTCGCCTTCTGGTTCACGACCAGCACCGGTTCGGTGAAGAGGGTGCCGCCGCCGGGACCGCTGGAGGTGATCCCGGCCTGCTGCCGCACCTGGCGACTGACCTTCGGGTCAGGTGTGTTCGATTGTGTGGTCACTGCGGCACGCTATCCCTCCCGGACCAGCCTCCGGTCGGCCGCGTACCGTCTCGTTGCGACACCGTGACGCATCGCGGGCCCTCGGCTTCAGCGGCTGGGGGGTTGAAAAAACGTTTCCGCGATGGTGCGCAAAGACGGATTCCCCACTAGGCGCCGCCGGCCCCTTTCGTCGAACAGCAGCTCGCGTCGTGAAATGAACCATTCTCTCGCCCATTTCTTCCCGAACTCGAAAAGAGCGCGCGGAACGTGAATGAATCGGCTCGTCAAGGTCTACGACTCGTCATTTTCACCCCATGAGAAAGCACGCAATCAATTGCCCGGAGTTGGCGAACGCCGCGCCGCACACAGCCCTCTGACAGCCTGTAATGGGCTTGCCGCCCGCTGTACAGGAAGCAAGAGGCACGACCTTGACATCGACCGCACTCGATACCCCGGCGCCGTCCCCGGAACCTCCTGGTGATCGGGCCCTCTTCCGCTCCTCCCCGGCCGCGTCACCCCGAACCCTCGTCGACGTCCTGCGGGCCACGGCCGCCCTGCACCCGGACGCACCCGCCCTGGACACCGGCGCGGAGGTGCTGTCGTACCTCGACCTGTGCGCCGAGATCCACCGCCGCGGTCGGCACCTCACCGACCAGGGAATCGGCCCCGGCGACCGGGTCGGCATCCGGATGCCGTCGGGCGGTGCCGAGCTGTACCTGTCGATCCTCGCCGTGCTGTGCTGCGGCGCGGCCTACGTCCCGGTCGACGCCGACGATCCCGAGGAGCGCGCCGCCACGGTGTTCCGCGAGGCCGGCGTGTGCCACGTGATGGGGCCGCACCCGTCGCCCGCCGGCCTCGTGCCGCCGTCCGGTGCGGTGGCCGGAACCGTGCCCTCTCCCGGCGACGACGCGTGGATCATCTTCACGTCCGGCTCGACCGGCGCGCCGAAGGGAGTGGCCGTCACCCACCGTTCCGCCGCCGCCTTCGTGGACGCCGAGGCCGCGTTGTTCCTGCGGGACCGTCCGCTCGGCCCCGGCGACCGGGTACTGGCGGGACTGTCCGTCGCCTTCGACGCCTCCTGCGAGGAGATGTGGCTGGCATGGCGTTCCGGTGCCTGCCTGGTGCCGGCCGAACGCGCCCTCGTCAGGGCCGGTCACGAGCTGGGTCCCTGGCTCGCGAGGCGCGGGATCACCGTCGTCTCCACCGTCCCCACCCTGCTGGCCATGTGGCCGCAAGAGGCCCTGGCCCAGGTGCGGTTGCTGATCCTCGGCGGCGAGGCGTGCCCTCCCGGCCTGGTCGAACGGTTCGCCGGCCCCGGACGGGAGATGTGGAACACCTACGGTCCCACGGAGACCACCGTCGTGGCCTGCGCCGCCCCGCTGGCACCCGGACAGCCCGTACGCATCGGACTGCCGCTGGCCGGCTGGGAGTTGGCGGTGGTCGACGAGACCGGGCAACCGGTGGCCCACGGCGAGCAGGGCGAACTGGTCATCGCCGGCGCCGGAACCGCGCGCTACCTCGACCCCGTCAAGGACGCGGAACGGTTCCGGGCCTGCCCGGCGCTGGACGCGCCACGCGCCTACCGCTCCGGCGACCTCGTGCGCGCCGACGCCGAGGGACTGGTCTTCCTCGGGCGCATCGACGACCAGATCAAGCTCGGCGGCCGCCGTGTCGAACTCGGCGAGATCGACGCGGCCCTCCTTGCCCTGCCGGGCGTGCGCGGGGCGGCCGCGGCCGTGCGGTCGACGGCGGCCGGTGCCCAGGTGCTGGTCGGTTACGTCCTCCCCCAGCAGGCCCCCGACGGTGGCTCCGCCTTCGAGGCCGCCAAGGCCAGGGCGCTGCTGACCGAACGGCTGCCCGCACCCCTCGTACCGGTCCTGGCCGAGGTGCCGGCCCTGCCCACGCGTGCGTCCGGCAAGGTCGACCGCGAGGCGCTGCCCTGGCCGGTGGCCCTGGCCGACGCCGACCGCGGCGACACCGCGCACCTGCTGCACGGCACGGCCGCGCGGCTGGCGGACGTATGGGAGCAACTGCTGGGCCTGCGGCCCGGCCCCGACAGCCATTTCGTGGAACTCGGCGGCAACAGCCTGACCGCCGCCCGGATGGCCTCGATGCTGCGCGAGGACCATCCGGGTCTGTCCGTCGCCGACCTCTACCGGCACCCGGTGCTGCGGCACATGGCCGACCACCTCGACTCGCTCGCCGGGTCCGTGCGGGAGGTACGCCCCGTCCGGCCGGTACCCCGGCGGACCGCTGCCGTCCAGTTCGTCGTCACCCAGGCCGGCTACGGGATCACCGCGCTGCGCGGCCTGGTCGGCCTGGCGGCGGCGGACAACGTGCTCGGCTGGGTCGCCCCGCACCGCTGGGCCCCGCACACGCCGTGGTGGCTGGTCCTGGTGGGCTGGGCGGTGCTGTCCAGCGCGCCGTTGCGCTGCCTGATCGGCGCGGGTCTCGCCCGGGCGCTGGCCGGCTCGCTCACTCCGGGAGAACATCCGCGCGGCGGGCGTGTCCACCTGCGGCTGTGGACCGCGGAACGGGCGGTGGCCGCGTTCGGTGTCCCCGCCCTGCTCGGCACCCCGTGGGCCGTGCTGTACGCCCGGGTCCTCGGCTGCCGTGCCGGTCGCGACGTGCAGCTGCACGCCATGCCCCCGGTGACGGGCCTGGCCGACCTGGGCGACGGATGCAGCGTCGAGCCCGGGGCGGACCTCGCGGGGTGGTGGCTGGACGGCGACACACTGCACCTCGGCACCGTCACCGTCGGCGCGGGCGCCCGGGTGGGCCACCGCAGCACACTGCTGCCGGGCGCCGTGGTGGGACGCGGCGCGGAACTCGCCGCGGGCGGCTGCCTCGACGGCCGGATCCCCGACGGCCAGGTATGGACCGGTTCCCCGGCCCGGCCGGCCGGGCCCGCGCAGCGCCTCGCCGGCGCCGGCCGGCCCGAACGGCCCGCGGACCGCTCGCGCTCCTGGCAGGCGGCCTACGCGCTCTCCCTCGGCCTGCTGCCCCTTCTGTCGCTGCTCGCGGCGGCCCCGGCGCTGTTCGTCGCCTGGCTGCTGGTGCGTGACACGCCGACGCTGCCGGGCGCGGCATGGCATCTGCTCGCCGCCGCGCCGCTGTTCACGGTCCTGACCACGGTGTGCGGGATGCTGGTCACCGCGGTCACCGTCCGTCTGCTGAGCCGCTCGATCAGGCCCGGTCTGCACCGCGCGGACGGGGGCGTGGCCTGGCGGGCGTGGCTGGTGACCCGGCTGCTCGACGGTGCCCGCGGCAGCCTGTTCCCGCTCTACGCGAGTCTGGCCACGCCGTACTGGCTGCGGCTGCTCGGCGCGCGCGTCGGCCGCGGCACCGAGATCTCCACCGTGCTGCCGCTGCCGTCCCTGCTCCGCGTGGACGACGGGGCCTTCCTGGCCGACGACACACTCGTCGCACCGTTCGAACTGCGCGACGGATGGCTCCGGTTGGGAAGCGTGCGCATCGGGGCGCGGGCGTTCGTGGGGAACTCCGGCATCGTCGCGCCCGGCCTCGACGTCCCCGACCGGACACTGGTGGGGGTGCTGTCCGACGCGCCGGCCGGCGGCGGGCCGGGCATGTCCTGGATCGGCCGGCCGGTGATGCCGCTGCCGCGCGTACCCGACAGCACCGACCCCGCGCGGACGTTCGCCCCGCCCCGGCGGCTGGTGGCGGCGCGCGCGGCCGTGGAGCTGTGCCGGCTGCTGCCGATGATCCTGAGCACGCTCCTCGCGGAGTGCCTGTTCCTCGGGGCGCAGGAGGCCCTGGACCGCGGCGGGCTTCCGCTGGCCGCGCTGGTCGGCGCTCCCCTGCTCCTTGCCGGGGCGGTCGTGGCCTGCCTCGTGACGACCGGCGCCAAGTGGCTGCTCGTGGGGCGCTTCCGGGCGGTCGAGCGGCCTCTGTGGTCGTCGTTCGTGTGGCGCAACGAATTGTTCGACACGTTCGTGGAGACGCTGGCCGTGCCCTGGGGGGCGGGTGCGCACCTCGGCACGCCCGCGCTGAACTGGTGGCTGCGCACGCTGGGCGCGCGCGTCGGCCGCGGGGTGTGGTGCGAGACGTACTGGTTGCCGGAGACCGATCTGGTCAGCCTTGGCGACGGGGCCAGCGTCAACCGCGGCTGCGTCCTGCAGACCCATCTGTTCCACGACCGGATCATGCGGATGGACGCCGTGCGCCTGGGCGCCGGGTCCTCGCTCGGCCCGCACAGCATCGCCCTGCCCGGCACTACGATCGGTGCCGGCGTGTCCGTCGGCGCGGCCTCCCTCGTGATGCGCGGTGAGACGGTGCCCGACGGTACGCGCTGGGCGGGCAACCCCATCGCCGGTGTCCCCGCGACCGGCACCGGGGACCGCCTCGGCGAGGAAGGGGAAGCGGCATGACGTGGTGCAGCCGCCGTGCGCTGCTGCGCGGCGCGGCGCTCGCTCCCCTGGCGGTGACGGCCATGGACAGCCTGCCGCGCGGGGCCGAACGCTACTTCGCCAGCCACGGCACCCACGACCACCGCACTCTCGCCTACGACCTGCGTCTGACGTACGACCCGGCCGCCGCCACGCTGGACGGCCGGGCGCACATCCGCGCGGTGGCCGAACGGACGCTGCGCCAGGTCCACCTCGACCTCGCGGGGCTGAACGTGCACGACGCCCTGGTCGACGGGATTCCCACGAGGCCGTACCGCAAGGGGCGCAAGCTGGTCCTGCCCACGCCGCGGCCGATCAGGGCGGGCACGCCGTTCGCCCTGGAGATCGGCTACGACGGCCGGCCGGGCCCGGTGCGCACCCCGTTCGGCCCGATCGGCTGGGACCGCACCGGCGACCCGCACGGCGGCACGCTGGTCGCCGCGCAGCCGCTCGGCGCCGCGTCGTGGTTCCCGTGCAACGACCGGCCGGACGACAAGGCCGAGTTCACCTTCCGGGTGACCGTGCCGCGCGGCCACCAGGTGATCGCCAACGGCGCGCTCGTGGAGCGCGCCGGCACGGGTCCGAGCGAGTGCTGGACGTACCACCACCCCGGTCCCATGGCCCCCTATCTCGCCGCGGTGTACACCGGCCGCTTCGCCCACCGGACCTGGCAGGCCCGTGACACCGCGACCGGCCGCCCGGTCACCGGCCGCGACGCGTACCCGGCCCGCATCGCCGGGCGGGCCGGGTACGACCTGGCCCGTCAGCCCGAGATGATGGAGACCTTCACCGGCTGGTTCGGTCCGTATCCGTTCGAGACGTACGGCGCGGTCGTGGTGGACGCCGATCTGGACGAGCCCGTGGAGAACCAGACGGCGTCCGTCTTCGGCCGCAACCACGTCGACGGCGACCGGACGTGGGAGACGCTCGTCGCCCACGAACTCGTCCACCAGTGGTACGGGAACAGCGTGAGCCTGCGGGACTGGCGGGACATCTGGCTCAACGAGGGCTTCGCCACCTACGGGGAGTGGCTGTGGTCGGAGCACATCGGCGAGGACTCCGCCGACGCCGTCGCCAGGGCGGCCTGGCACTCCATGGCCAGGAGAAACGACGACCTGCGGATCGCCGACCCCGGACCGGACCGCATGTTCGACGACCGCGTCTACAACCGGGGCGCGTGCACCCTGCACGCGCTGCGCCTGGCGGCGGGCGACGAGCGGTTCTTCGCCATGCTGCGCGGCTGGCACCACGCCCACCGCGGCGAGAGCGTGGACACCGCGACCTTCGTCGCCCACGCCGCACGCGCCGTGCCCGGGACAGCGGAACCACTGCTGCGTTCCTGGCTCTACGACACCCGCCTCCCGCCGCTGCCACCCGCAGCGGCCTGACACGTGTGCCGCAGGGCACGGAGGGAGCCCCGTGCCGACCGGGTTCGCACGACGGTCAACGGGGCCTGACGTCGTGCGTGGCGGTCGCGTAGGGCAGGCGGAAGTCCACGGCCCGGCTGACCTCCCGCCAGGTCGCCTCCGCCGTCCTGCGCGCATCGGCGGCCACATCACCCCGTTCGCGTATGAGCCGTTCGTAGATCGGAGCGTCGCTCTGTGCCGCTGCACTCACCGTACTGGTCCCTTTCCTGCTGACGACACCCGCTTGGCCTCCAGGCCGCAGGCGAGGGCCGAGTCTATGGGGCCCGTTGCGTCAGCATCGCCCGGTTCCGCCAGGCGGGACGCGACGTGGAGCCGGCCGGGTGACGGCGGCTGTCCCCGCCGGTACTTCAGCGAGGTGCGATCCTGCTTCCGGTGTGGGCGGCCAGGGATGCGAGGAGGGTGTCCTGGAAGTTCTCGTCGTGGACCGCCCGGTGCGGCTCGCGGGGGCGCCGATGGTGCCAGTACCGCCCGCTGACCAGGATCTGCGGGTCGTCGGCCGTGGCCGGCGAAGGGCCCCAGCGCGTTGGCCTGTTGTGCAACGTCGCGCACCTGGGCCAGGTCGCCCACCTCGGCCCGTGCTCCCCGGTCGAGCCGGTGACGAGGGTGCCGGGCATGCGGTCCCTCCTGTGGCGGCCCTGCCGACGAACCCGGGGTCGCACGGCGGGGTCCGGGACCTGATCCTGGGCCTCGTTGATCCGCGCGGCCCGGACCAGTTCGCTCTCGGGCACGGCTGTCGGCGCCTGTGGGCCTTTCACCTGGCGTGCGCCGCCTTCCTGCCGTGGTGGTTCTTCCGCGTCTGACCCGGTGGGTCAGCGTGTGCGGGCCCCTTGCCCTTGCCGACCGTGTCGGCCGTGGTCTGTTCGACGGCGTCAGGAGGAGGGGCGGCTTCACGGGTGGTGGGCCCGGCGGAGTCGGAGGACGGGCGCGCGCCGGGGATCCGGACGGAGTCGTCCGCCGGGTGGGCGGCGGGGGTGGGACCGTGGGAGAGCCGCGTCGCCCCGTCGTGCGGGGCGGCGCTGTCGTGGGACGCGGACGGGGTGGCGGGATCGGTGACCGACGGGGCCGCCTCACTGGCGGCATCGCGCTGGGAGAATCCGTCGCTGACGACGAGGCCGACGGCGGCGAGGGCGGCCAGTGCGGCCGCCGACCCTCGTACGCGCAGGCGGCCGCGCGCGAACAGGGGCCGGGAGGACAGCCGGGGCGGCCCGTCCGGGACGCTCGGGCCGGGGGATGCTCCCGCGGCGGGTGACACGGCGCGGTGTGTGCGGTCGGTGTGGTCCGCGGCTGTCCGCGGCACGGCGCCGGCCGCGGGCCGGGAAGCGGATGCGGCAGGAGTCGCTCCCGAAGCGGCGAGACGGGTGAGGGCCTGGGCGCAGTCGCGTGCCGTGGGCCGGGTCCCCTGGTCGATGGCGGTCATGTCGCGCAGCAGGGCGGCGAAGGCTTCGGGCAGGAAGTCGGGCAGCACCGGCCGGCGGTGCAGGCGCGCTATCGCGGACTCCAGGGGACCGCCGTCGTATTCGAGACGGCCGGTGAGGCATTCGAGGAGGACCAGACCGAGAGCGAAGACATCGGCGGGACGGCCCACGCGTTGCCCCAGCACCTGCTCGGGGGACAGATAGGCCGCCGTGCCGATCAGGGTGGCGGTGGCCGTGCGGGTGGTCGCGTCCAGCAGGCGGGAGATCCCGAAGTCCGTCAGGTGGGGCCGGCCGGAGGCGTCGAGGATGATGTTGGACGGTTTGACGTCCCGGTGGACGATCTCCTTCTCGTGGGCGTGCGCCAGCGCGTCGCCCAGGTGCGCCCCGAGCGCGGCGGTGGTCTCCCACGGGAGGGGGCCCTCGGCTATCCGGGTTTTCAGGGTGGGGCCGTCGATCAGCTGCATGACGAGGTAGGCCTCGCCGTCCTGGGATCCGGCGTCGTAGGCGGTCACCAGACCTGGATGCTGGAGCCGGGCCAGGATCACCGCCTCGCTGCGGAAGTCCTCCTCGGTGTCGAAGCCGGTACCGGCGCGGAAGACCTTCACCGCCACGGCCCGGCGCAGCCGAAGGTCCTCTCCGCGGTGGACGTTCGCGGATCCGCCCGAGCCGATCAGCGCGTCCAGACGGTAACGGCCCCCCAGGACTCTGGCGAAGCCTCGCATGGCCCGGGGACCCCGTACCTCGCCCACTGTCACCTCGATCGCCCCATTCCGCGCACCGGCACCCGCCGGACGCCCGCCGCCTGCGGGCCGTGGCACGCAGGTACCCAGCCAGCGGCCGCTTGCACAACGACAAGCGTTTTCACCCGGCCCGCGTGTGAGAGGGCGATCCGCGGAGCCGTCAGGGCGGGGTGGTCAGAGACCGGCCGGCCGTCAGGGCGGTGGTGATCGTCGTGGCCACCTCGGCCGCGTGCGCGGTGAGGTAGAAGTGGCCGCCCGGGAAGGTGACCACGTCGAAGGCGGCTGTGGTGTGGTGCTGCCAGGCCCGGGCCTCGTCCACGGTGACCTTCGGGTCGGCGTCGCCGGTGAGGACGGTGATCGGGCAGTCGAGGAGGGGGTCCGGGGCCGAGCGGTGGTTCTCCACGATGCGGTAGTCGGCGCGTATGGCCGGCAGCACCATCCGGACGAGTTCCTCGTCGGCGAAGACCCGGGAGTCGGTCCCGCTCAGCGCGCGCACCTCGCGCAGCAGTGCCTCGTCGTCGAGGAGGTGGGCCTGTTCGGGCCGGTGCCGGGAGGGCGCCCGGCGGCCGGAGGCGAACAGCGCGGCCGGCGGCCGGCCGGCCCGCTGGAGGCCTCGGGCCACCTCGTAGCCGAGTGCCGCGCCGAGGCTGTGCCCGAAGACGGCGAGGGGCCGGTCGGTGAAGGGCAGCAGTGCTGCCACCACCTGCTCGGACAGTGCGTCCAGGCTCGGTGGAAAGGGTTCGTGGCGGCGGTCCTGGCGACCCGGGTACTGGACGGCGAGCATGTCCAGGTCGTCGCCCAGCAGTTCGGGCAGCGCGGCGAAGAAGGTGGCGGAACCGCCCGCGTGCGGGAGGCAGACCAGGCGGGTGGGGGCGTCGGGGCGGGGCCGGAAGCGGCGGACCCACAGGCTGGTGCCGGACGGGTCACCGCCGGTGGCGGTGCTCATGAGGCGGCTCGCCCGGTGTCGTACCGGTGGAAGCCGTGACCCGTCTTGCGGCCGAGGCGGCCCTCGGTGATGAGCCGGTCCAGCAGGGGTGGTACGGCGTGCCGGGTGTCCCCCGTGCCGTCCGTCATGGTGCGGGCCACGTCGGCGATGACGTCCAGCCCGATCAGGTCCAGGACGGCGAGGGGTCCCATGGGGTGGCCACAGCCCAGGGTCATGCCGCGGTCGATGTCCTCGGCCGTGGCGATGCCCGCCTCGCACATGCGGACGGCGGCCATCAGGTAAGGAATGAGGAGCGCGTTGACGACGAAGCCGCAGCGGTCCTGAGCACGCACGATCTGCTTGCCGAGTGCCCCGGTGACCAGTGCTTCCGCGTGCTCGGCGGTGGTGTCGGCGGTGTGCGGGGACCGGATCACCTCGACCAGCGGCATGGTCGGGACGGGGTTGAAGAAGTGCAGACCGATCACGGCTCCGGGCCGGTCGGTGGCTTCGGCGAGGTCGGCGATGGACAGTGAGGAGGTGGTGGAGGCGAGGACCGCCGCCGGGTCCTCGACGGTCTGGGCGAGGGTCGTGAACAGCCGCAGCTTGGTCTCCCGGTCCTCGGGCACCGCCTCGACCACGGCCTGCCGGTCGGCGAGGGCGTCCGGGTCGGTGCCGAAGGCCACCCGGCCTTCGGCTTCGGCACGCTGTCCGTCGTCGATACGGCCCTTCGCGTGGGCCCGGTCGAGCAGGCCGAGGACGCGGGTGCGGGCGCGGCCGGCGGAGGCCTGCCCGGTGGCGAGGACCCGGACGTCGAGGCCGGCGCGCAGGCACTCGGCGGTGATCCCGGCGCCCATGGTGCCGCAGCCGACGACGCCGATCCGGTGGGCGCTCATGCCGCGCTCCGGGTGGTGGACGCCGACCAGCGCAACAGCCCGGCGGCGACCGCCATTCCGGCGCCGAACCCGGCGAGCAGTACGAGATCGCCGGGGCGCAGGGCGCCGGAGCGGTTGGCCTCGTCGAGGGCGATGGCGACGGAGGCGCTGCCGGTGTTGCCGCTGTGGTCCAGCGGCAGATGGGTGGCGGCACCGGTCAGTCCGCAGGCGTCGACGAGTTCGCCGACCATCATGCCGTTGGCCTGGTGGGGCACGAAGTGGTCGACGTCGGCCGCCTTGTGGTCGCAGCGTTCCAGCAGGGCGTCGATGACACCGGGGACGTTGTCCATGACGTAGTCGTGGACCTCCCGGCCGCGCATGTGCAGGACGTGCCCGCGGTCGGCGAGGGTGGCGGCGGAGGCGGGACGGCGGCTGCCGCCCCCGGGGATCTCGATCAGTTCGTGGGCGGCGCCGCCCCCGACCATGTCGAGGTCCAGGAAGCCGGAGCCGTCGTCGACGGCGGCGACCACGGCGGCTCCGGCGCCGTCCCCGAAGAGGACGCTGGTGGCGCGGTCGTCGAAGTCGATGAACCGGGAGTAGACGTCGGTGCCGATGACCAGGGCCCTCGCGGCCGGCCGCAGCGTGATCAGGGCGCGCGCCAGCGCCAGTGAGGTGACGAAGCCGGAGCAGGCGATGTTGACGTCGAAGCAGCCGGCGCGGTGGGCGCCGAGCGCGTGCTGGACGAGGGTGGCGGTGGCCGGGATCGGGGCGTCGCCGGTGGTGGTGGAGACGATGAGGTAGTCGACGTCGGCCGCGTCGAGACCGGCGGCGTCGAGTGCGGTGCCGGCGGCGCGCACGGCGAGGTCGGAGGCCGCCTCGTCGGGGGCGGCGAAACGACGCGAGACGATCTTCGTCTTGCGTTCGATCCACTCCTCGCTGGTGCCGGGCACCATGCGGACGATGTCGGCGTTGGTGACCACCCGGGCGGGCAGGTAGGAACCGGTCGCGAGGATGCCTATGCCGCCGGACGGCGTGTCCGCTGTCATGTGCGTTCCCTTCGGGTCGGTCTGCGGGGTCAGCCCGTGGCGGCGGCGGTGAACCCGCGCAGCGGGGCCAGGAGCTCCTCGCCGATGCGGGCGCGCAGTTCGGGCGCGGTGACGCCGAGGCCGGGCGCGGGGGCGAGGCAGAGGACGCCGACCTTGCCGATGTGCTGGTTGAGCTGTACGAGCCGGGTGGCCTCGGCGACCTCGGCCAGCGGGTACACCGTGGACACCACCGGCGCGATGCGGCCCTGCTCGAACAGGCGGGCGCACTCGGTCATCTCCTGGAGGTTGGCGATGTGACTGCCGATGATCCGCTTGAGTTTCATCCACAGGTAGCGGTTGTCGAAGGTGTGCTGGTAGCCCGTGCTGGAACCGCAGGTGACGACCGCTCCGCCGCGCCGTACGACGAACACGGAGATCCCGAAGGTGGCGCGGCCGACGTGCTCGAAGGCGATGTGCGGGTCCTCCCCGACCTCGCGGCGGATGATCGCGCCGAGCCGCTTGCCGGCCCTGACGGCGAGTTCGGCGTCCTCGCCGGAGTCGTCACCGATGCCGATCTCCTCGCGGTTGATCACCACTTGGCAGCCCAGTTTGCGGGCGATGGCCTCCTTGGCCTCGGAGCCCACCACTCCTACGGCGATCCCCCCGCCGTTGCGCACCAGTTGGGCCGCGTAGGCGCCGAGGCCGCCGGAGGCGCCCCAGATCAGCACGATGTCACCCTGCTTCATCCGGGCGCCGCGGTCGCTGACCAGCATGCGGTAGGCGGTGCCGCCGCAGACCGGGATGCTGGCGGCCTCCTCCCAGCTCAGGTGCGGCGGTTTGGGCACGAGTTGGCTGGCGCGGGCGACGGCGTACTGGGCGAGGCCGCCGTAGTTGGTCTCGAAACCCCAGGCGAGCTGGGCCTCGCTGAGCATGCCGTCGGTCTGGGTGGCCGGTTCCTGGTCGTCGACGTGGGCGGGGCTGACGATGACATGGTCGCCGATCCGCCAGCGCCGCACGCCCGTGCCGACCCGTACCACCACGCCGGAACCGTCGGAGCCGAGGACGTGGAAGGGCTGGTCGTGCCGGGCGGCCCAGCCGCCCTGACGGGCGTAGGAGCGCAGGAAGCGGAAGGTGGAGAGGGGTTCGAACTTCGCCGACCAGACGGTGTTGTAGTTGACGGAGC
>NZ_JBEYJU010000106.1:0-27408 GCF_040703965.1 Streptomyces sp. NPDC006655
CTCGATGGGGAGGATGCAGGCCGCGTGCGACCAGTACTCGAAGGGGAGCGGCGGAGAACGTACGACGAGGGCCGCCGTCTCCCTGCTGACGGCGGCCCCTCGAACCTGCGGCTCCTGCGTGTGTCACATGTGGACGACCGGCGCCGCGTCCGGGTCCTGCACCGGCACCCCGGGCCGGAAGAGCAGGAAGGCGATCACCGCGCCCGCCGCGAACATCCCGGCCGACCACCAGAAAGCCGTGGTGTAGCTCTCGATCGTCGCCTGGGCCTGCACCAGCTTGCTGGTCGCGTCCCGCCCGGAGAGGTAGCTGGTCGCCGCGCTCGCCGCGAGCGTGTTGAGCAGTGCCGTACCGATCGAACCGCCCACCTGCTGCATGGCGTTGACCGTCGCGGAGGCGACACCCGCCTCGTCGGCGGTCACTCCGCCGGTGCCCAGCTGCATGGCCGCCGGCATCACCAGGCCGAGGCCGAGGCCGGTGATGATCAGCTGCGGGAGCACCGCGCTGACGTAGCTGGAGCCGACGCCGATCCCGGTCAGCCAGGCCATGCCGGCCGCGGAGACCGCGAAGCCCAGCGGGATCACGACCTTCGGGCCGAGCCGCGGCACCAGGACCTGGGTGCCGACCTGCGCCGTCACCATCAGACCGCCGATCATCGGCAGGAACGCCACGCCGGTCTTCGTCGGGCTGAAGCCGAGGTTCAGCTGGAGGTAGTAGGTGAGGAAGAGGAACACGCCGAACATGCCACCGGCGGAGATCAGCACCGTGAGGAGCGAGGCAGCCCGGTTGCGGTCCATCAGGATGCCCAGCGGCAGCAGCGGGTGCGCGGCCTTGGTCTGCCACCAGGTGAAGGCCGCCAGGAGCACGACACCCGCGATCAGGAAGCCCCAGGTCAGCGGCGAACCCCAGTCGTGCGTCTCGGCGTTGGAGAAGCCGTAGACCAGCGAGAACAGACCGGCCGCCACCAGGACCGTGCCCAGGACGTCCAGCTTGGAGTTCCCGGCGTCCCGGTGGTTGTGCAGCAGGGCCATGCCGCCCGCGAAGGCGACGAAGGCGATCGCGACGTTCACGTACAGGGTCGAGCGCCAGTCGAACGTGTCGGTGAGGACACCGCCGAGCAGCAGACCGACCGCACCGCCCGCACCGGCGATGGCACCGTAGACGCTGAAGGCCCTCGCCCGCTCACGGGCGTCGGTGAACGTGGTGTTGAGCAGCGAGAGCGCGGTCGGGGCGAGCAGCGCGCCGAAGGCACCCTGCAGGGCGCGCGCGGTCACCAGCATCCCGAAGCCGTTCGCGGCACCACCCAGCGCGGACACGGCGGCGAAACCGACGACACCTATGAGGAAGGCGGTCTTGCGGCCGAACAGGTCGGCGATCCGCCCGCCGAGCAGCAGCAGGGAGGCGAAGCTGAGGGCGTACGCGGTGACGATCCACTGCCGGTTGCCGTCGGAGAATCCGAGGTCGGCCTGGGCGGACGGCAGGGCGATGTTCACGATCGTGGCGTCGAGCACCACCATCAGCTGGGCGATGGCGATGACCGCGAGTATCCACCACCGCTTCGAGGAGGCCACCGGCGGTGCCTCCGCGGCGCCCGCGCGGGCATCGTCGGTCAGAGTCTTCTCGGACATGAGAGAACCACTCCAGGGAAGTCGTTCGAGGAATATCAGAAGGCGTTTCGGTTACAGCGGCTGCACCAGCGCGCGAACGAAACTGTTTCGTACACATCGAGCCTAGACCACTTTCAGCGAAACGGCAACGTTTCGTTGGCATGGCTGAATGCGGTTCCCCGCACCGCAGGGAACCGGGAAGAGTACCGACCGGTCAGGCCAGCTGCCGCCGCACCAGCTCGTGCAGCCGTCCGCCGGTGTCGGCGAGCAACCGCGACGGCGGGCCCTGCTCGGCGACCTTGCCGTCCTCCATCACGATCACCCGGTCGGCGTCCATCACCGTCGACAGCCGGTGGGCGATCACGATCCGGGTGGCGTTCAGCTTCCGGGTGCTCTCGATGACCGTGCGCTGGGTGTCGTTGTCGAGCGCACTCGTCGCCTCGTCGAAGAAGAGGATGCGGGGCCGTCGGATCAGCGCCTGGGCGATCATCAGCCGCTGCCGCTGGCCGCCCGAGATCGCCCCGCTCCCGGCCACGATCGTGTGCAGCCCCATCGGCATCCGCCGGATGTCCTCCGCGAGACCCGCCATCTCGGCCGCCGCCATGGCCTCCTCCGGGGTGTAGGGCTCGGTGCCGCAGATGACGTCCAGGATCGAGCCGGTGAACGGCTGCGCGTGCTGCAGCACCACCCCGCACTGCCGGCGCACGGCGGACTGGTCCAGGGCTCCCAGGTCCTGACCGTCGTACAGGACGCTGCCCGACACCGGCTTGTCGAAGCCGATCAGCAGGCGCAGCAGGGTCGACTTTCCGCAGCCGCTGGGGCCGACGATCGCCACGAACTCGCCCGGACGGACGGCGAAGGAGACGTCGTCGAGGACGAGCGGACCGTCGTCCGCGTACCGGAAGGACAGCCGGCGGGCCTCGACGGCACCGGACAGCGGGCCGGGGCGGGTGCTGGCGGTGCGCACCTCCGGCGCCGCCTCCAGGACCGGCTTGATCTCCTCGAACAGCGGCAGCGCGGCCACCGCCGACACGAAGGAGCCGGTGAGCTGGGTGACCGAGGTGAGCAGCATCGTCACCGACGTGTTGAAGGTGAGGAAGGCCGCCGCGTCCATCACCCCCTTCGCCGGGCCCGCGAGCAGCATGAACATCAGCAGGGTGCAGACCGGGAGGTAGACCGATCCGAGCACGCTGGTGAGGTTCTTGATCCGGCCCACCTTCTGCTGGAGTTCCCGGCTGCGCGCGAACTCCCCGGCCCAGGCCGCGTAGGCGTAGTTCTCGGCCGCCGCCACCCGCAGTTTCGGCAGCCCGCGCAGGGTCTGGAACGCCTGGTTGTTGAGCTTGTTGCCGAGCACCACCAGACGGCGCTGCCAGCGGACCTGCCACAGGCCGAGACCCAGGAACAGAGCGGCGATGACGACCAGCATGCCCAGGGCCGCCAGGGCCATCGGCACGCTGTACCAGAACAGCAGGCCCAGGTTCATCGCGCCGACGGTCACCGACTGGGCGACCACCGGGCCGACGCCCGCCAGCAGCCGGCGCATCGCGCTGACACCCATGGCGGCGCTCGCCAGCTCACCGGTCGAGCGCTGCGTGAAGAACTTCGTCGGCAGCCGCAGCAGCCGGTCCCAGACGGCGGGCTGGAGAGTGGCCTCGATACGGCCCTCCAGGCGGAGGATCGTCAGGTTCTGCAGGAGCGTGAACGCGGCCGACACCACGGCACTGACCATCACCGCCAGACAGACCTGCGCGATCAGGTCGGTCTGCGCCGTCGGCACGTACGTGCCGAGCACCTTGCCGGTGGCGATCGGCACCAGCGCACCGATCGCCACCGTCACCAGCCCGGCCAGCAGCAGGTTGGTCAGGTCGCCCCGGGTGCCGCGCAGACAGAAGCGGAGCAGGCCGAGCGGCCCGAGCGCCTGGTCCGGCAACGGGCGGTAGAACATCACCGCGCGCGGCTCGAACTCCGCCGCGTTCGCCTTCTCCACCGGAGTCTCCCGGCCGGTCGCCGGATGGACGGCCACATAGCCGCCGCGCCGCCACAGCAGCGCGACCGGCGCCCCGGACAGCGCCCGGTGCCCGACCAGCGGACCCACGTTGTCCCGCCACCAGCCGGCGTCGAGCCGTACCGCCCGGGTCCGTACCCGGGAGGCCAGTGCCACCCGCTCGACCGGGTCGATCCGGTCGCTCCCGGTCGGCACAGCACCGGACTGCGCGGGCTCCGCGAGCGTGATGCCGGCCGCCTCGGCGACCAGCCTGCACGCCGCGTAGGAGGCGTCGGCGTCGGCGGCCGTGGTGCGCTTGGCCCCCTTGCCGATGGCGGCCAGCAGGGTCCGGTCGGCCTGGGCGCGCACCGCCTCACCGGCCTTGATACCGGCCGCCGCACGGGTCTCGTGGGTGCGCTCCAGCTGCTCGATCCAGCGGTCGAGGGTGGTCAGCAGCCGGTACTGCTGGTCGACCATGCTCTGCCACACGGCCGGGTCCATCAGCAGGTCGGCGGCCGCCTCCGCGCCGTACAACGAGCCGTACTGCACGCTGCCGGGCGGCACCTGCATCCAGAAGACGTCGTCGTCGGTGGGGGCCGCCGCCCGCTCGCTCGCGGCCATCGGGGCCTGGAAGAGGATCGACAGGCCGCGGCCGACGCCGAGCGCGAGGGCGTACTCCAGGGGGCTGGTGGTCGGCGGTACGTACTGGGGGTTGCCGTACTCGTCGTAGGACCAGGTCTGGGTGCTCGCGGGCTGGTAGAGCTCGCGCAGCCCGACGCGGTGCACCACGCAGTCGCGCAACGGGCGGGCCACCAGGGTGTGTTGCGGTCCCGCGACCGGCCCGAGCAGCAGTGCGCCGGCCTCCAGCCGCCCCAGGTGGTGCCAGTGGCCCTGCTGCTCGGCGTCCACCGCGAACAGGTCCAGGGCGCCGGAGACCACCAGCCACAGCGTCTGCGGCCCTTCGAGGTCCAGCCGGTTGAAGCCGGTGCAGTCGATCCGGGCGCCCAGGGAGCCGAACGCGCCGAGAACCAGGTCACCGCCGTCCACAGTGGTCATCTCATCGCTCCCTGACCAGCGCGGCGTACGCCCCGCCCAGTGCCACCAACTCGTCGTGCCGGCCGCGTTCCACGACCGTGCCGTGCTGGAGCACCACGATCTCGTCGCTGTCGCGGACCGTGCTCAGCCGGTGCGCGATCACCACACAGGCGCAGCCGCGCCGCCGCAGGTTGTCCATGACGATCAGCTCGGTCTCCGCGTCCAGCGCGCTGGTCACCTCGTCGAGGACCAGGATGCTCGGCCGGCGCACCAGCGCCCGGGCGATCTCCAGGCGCTGCCGCTGCCCGCCGGAGAAGTTCCGGCCGTCCTGCTCGACCCTGCTGTGGATGCCCCCGGGCCGACGGGTCACCACGTCGTACAGGGCGGCGTCCCGCAACGCCTCCACCACGGCCTCGTCCGGGATGGACGGGTCCCACAGCGCCACGTTGTCGCGCACCGAACCCTCGAAGAGGAAGACGTCCTGGTCGACGAAGGAGACCGAGGCGGCGAGCGCACCACGCGGGATGTCCTCCAGCCGCTGCCCGTCGATGCGGATCACGCCCTCCCAGGGCGCGTACAGGCCCGAGATCAGCCGCGAGACCGTCGACTTGCCGCTGCCCGAGCCGCCCACCAGGGCCACCTGCCGGCCCGGTCCCACCGTCAGGTCGAAGCCGGTGAGCAGCGGCTTGTCCAGCGGGCTGTAGCCGAAGGTGACGTTCTCCAGCTCGACATGGCCCTGTAGCCGCCGGGTGGACTCACCGGCGCCGGGGCGCGCGTAGACCGGGTCGGCCTGGAAGTTCTCCACGTCCTTCAGCCGGGCCACGTCGGCCGCGAAGTCCTGGATGCGGCCCGCGACGCCGTTCAGCCGGGTCAGCGGGGCGGTGAAGCGGGTCACCAGGGACTGGAAGGCGACCAGGAGACCGACCGAGATACCGCCTTCGACCGCCCGCATCCCGCCGATCCACAGGATCAGCGCGCTGTTGACGGTGGCCAGGGTCGGCGCCACCACGCCGAGCCAGGCGCTCGGCACCCCGAGGCGCTGCTGCTCCTCCAGGGTGCTCGCGTGCTGCCCGGCCCACTTGCGGAAGTAGCCGTCCTCGCCGCCGGTCGCCTTCATCGTCTCGATCAGCTGGAGACCGGTGTAGGAGGTGTTGGTGAGCCGGGCGGTGTCCGCGCGCAGCTTTGCGGTCCGGGTCGCCCGCAGCCGTACGACGAGCCGCATCGCCACGATGTTCAGCAGCGCCACGCCGATGCCGAGGAAGGTGAGCTGCGCGTCGTAGGTGTAGAGGAGCACCGCGTAGAGGACGACCACGACCGCGTCCACACCGGCCGCCGCGAGGTCGCGGGCCAGGGTCTCGGCGACCTGGTCGTTGGACTGCAGGCGCTGGACCAGGTCGGCCGGGCTGCGCTGGGAGAAGAAGGTGACGGGCAGCCGCAGCAGATGGCGCAGGAAGCGGGCGCTGGAGAGGGTGGAGGAGACGATCCGGCCGTGCAGCAGGTTCGCCTGCTGGAGCCAGGTCAGCACCAGGGTGAGCAGCACACAGGTGCCCATCGCCGCGAACAGCACGGTGAGCAGCGAGGTCTGGCCGCCGATCAGGAACAGGTCGATGTACTGCCGGCTGAGCGCGGGCACCGCCGCGCCGACGGCCACCAGCAGCAGGCTGGCCAGCACCGCCGCGGGCATGGTGCCCGCGGTGCCGCGCAGCCGGCCCGGCAGCGCGCCGAGCACGCCCGGCCGCCGGCCGCCCTTCTCGAAGCCGTCGCCGGGTTCCAGGACCAGCACCACACCGGTGAAGCTGCCGTCGAACTCCTCGATGGGGACGAAGCGGCGGCCCTTGGCGGGGTCGTTGATGTGGACGCCCCGGCGGCCGAAGCGGCGGCCCATGCCGTCGTAGACGACGTAGTGGTTGAACTCCCAGAACAGGATCGCCGGCCCCTGCACGTCGGCGAGGGCCGCCAGGTCCATCTGCATGCCCTTGGCGGTGAGACCGTAACTGCGGGCCGCCTTCAGCAGGTTGCTGGCGCGGGAGCCGTCACGGGAGACCCCGCAGGCGATGCGCAGTTCCTCCAGCGGGACATGGCGGCCGTGGTGGCCGAGGACCATGGACAGGGAGGCGGCGCCGCACTCGACGGCCTCCATCTGGAGCACGGTCGGGGTGCGGACCGCCCGGCCGCGGCCCTTGGGCACCGGCCGCTTGGGCGGGGCGGCACGCCGGCGGTTCCGGGTCTCCTGGGCGGTGGTCACGGGAGCAGCCAATCGACGGGATGCTGGTCGGCCAGCCGGATCGAACCCGAGGCCAGGGTCATGGAGTCGAGCTTGAACGGCGGCCCGTCGGCCGAGGACCACCGGTAGCCGCTCTTCGTCGACCTCGACGTGTCCAGCCGGACCAGTACGGCCACCGGGCGGCCCTTCTTCGTGAACTGTTCGCCGAGCTGGCTGTCCCCGAGGAACGCCGAGATCGACTGGGCCGACTGCGCGGCGCGGTCCACCGACTTCACATGGCCGCGCAGCACTCCGTACTCCTGGGTGGACACCGAGGACACGGTCAGGTCGACCGGGGCGTCGGCCGGGATGGCGGCGGCGTTCTCGGCGGGGACGTAGACCGTCGCGTACAGCGGGTCCGAGGCGTGGGCGACCTTCTCCACGGCGGCGACGTTCGCGCCGGTCTGGATGATCTGCCCGATGGTGGCGGCGAGCGCGCTGATCCGGCCCGCGGCGACCGTGCGGACGACCGAGTCGCCCTGGCCGGTGCGGACCTTCAGGACCGGGGAGTTCGCCGGCAGCCGTTCGCCCTGCTCGGCGAGGACGGCCGTGACCTGACCGGCCACCGGGCTCTGCAGGACGTAGCTGCCCTGACCGTGGGTGAGGATGGCCTGCGCGCTCACCGTGGAGGCGACCGAACCGGTCACCGCCCACACCGAGGCCGCCGCCATCACGACGACGGAGACGGACAGCGTGAGCCAGCCCTGCGGCCGGGCGAAACGCACCGGGAGGTCCAGCTCCTCCGGCGACTGGAGCTTGGCGAGGGCCTGTTGGCGGAACTGCACGGAACTTCCCTCACCTGTGGGAGAGATACTCGGGAGATGTGCTGATGACGTGGGTGTCTCGGAACGCCCGAGAGCCCCGGGGCCGGGGATCCGGCTCCGGGACTCAGCGGTGACGAGGTGCGATCAGAGACCGGCGACCAGGTTCGTGACCGGCTGGGTGTTCAGGCCGGTGACACCCTCGACGGTGCCGACAACCGTGTTGACCAGGCCGGAGACCGGGGCAACGCCGTCCACCAGGCCGGTGACGGTGCCGAGAGCGTTCACGGACAGACCGCCGGAGACGTTGTCGAGCTCGGCGTCGGAGATCTCGACGGTCTCAACCTGGGGGGTGGAGTTCATGATGGAACTTCCCTTCATATGGGTATTCACAAGGGGGAGAGCGGCCCCCCAACGGCCCTCTGGGGACAGTGCGGACGGCCGCGACCGCAGGCGCCGGGTGCCCGTTTCCGGGAACCCCTCGGGGCCCTGCGGTGCGATGGATCAAAGCACGCCCACGGTCCGCGCTTCCACTCAAGCAAGCCCCTCACCTGGGCACTTGTGTCCCAGAAGAGTTCAACCGTGCAGGCGTGCGCACGCTGTGTCGGCGACTCCTTCACAAGCCGCACGACTTCGTCGCGGGCACCCGGCTTGCCCTCCCGGCGGTGAATCCGGCACTCCGGGCCAAGTGCCCCTCAGGGGGCGCGCGAATGTGCAGATCCGTCGGCTCCGGTGACCTGCTTGGGCAGTGGATGTGCAGATTCCCTGAAGCAAGGATTCCGGTCCGTGCCCATGACGGAACGTCAATGATCGATCGCCGACCGTGCCGGTCGTGGTGTGTGCACGGTCACCCCGAAGGTGCGGGGACCGTGCCCGCCCGAGCCGCGAGCATGCCGGCCTCTCGTCGCTCATCGTGAGGTCGGCGAACGCCCGCCGCCGGCCCGGCCGGGTGAGCACTGCCGTGATCAAGACATCCGAACCGCTCGCGGCGCGCTGGAAAGACGTGGGCCGCCGCACCGTCGTCATCGGCGCGAACCCGTCCCGGGCCGCCGGGACCGCGACCGCCGTCGCCGTGTCCGCGGCCGCCGTCGGCGCGCGCCCCGGCAACTCGCCGTCCTCCCGGGACAGCTGGTCCGACCAGGGCGGACGCGGCAACGCCCGGTCCACGCGCACCGCCTCGACGGCCGGCTGGAGAGGGAGCACCCAGGGGCGAAGGCGGCGGTGAGGTCTCGTCTGCCTCGCGGCGGTCATCGGGATGCGGGGGGTGTTCCCGGGCCTGCGCGGCACCTTCCGCGGCCCCGCCACGACCCGCGCGCCGTGGCCGATTCGCCCCCGGTCCACAGAAGTTGGGAACCGGAATTGAACGCACCACGTGACCCGCGCGTACCTATGGCCATCCAGGCGCCGCTCACGAACGACTGCCCCTCACGGCAGACACTCCGTCCCTTGGAGGTCGAGAAGTTTGAGTCACAAGCGAATTCCGAAGCGCAAGGCCGCTATCGCGGTGGGCGGTGTCGCGGCGCTCGGAGCTGCGGCCTTCCTGATCCCGATGGCCAACGCGTCCCAGGACGACGCCTCCGGTACCACCGCGGCCGCTCCCAAGACCCTGAAGGCGACGGGCGCCTCGGATCTCGCCGCGCAGCTCCAGCAGCTGCTCGGCCAGGCCTTCGCCGGGTCCTACTACGACAGCGGCAAGCAGCAGCTCGTCGTCAACGTGGTCAACGGCGACAACAACGTCATCGTGCAGGCGAAGAAGGCCGGCGCGGTCGTACGGCAGGTCGCCAACAGCAGCAAGGCCCTCAAGACCGCCGCCCGGACCCTGAAGGCCAAGGCCACCATCCCGGGCACCGCCTGGGCCGTCGACCCGAAGACCAACAAGGTCGTGGTGACCGCCGACAGCACCGTCACCGGCGCCAAGTGGGACAAGCTGCAGTCCACCGTGCAGAGCCTCGGCTCGAACATGGCGACGCTGAAGAAGACCTCCGGCTCCTTCAAGACCTTCGTCTCCGGCGGCGACGCGATCTTCTCCCAGGTGCAGAACGGCGACGTCCGCTGCTCCCTCGGCTTCAACGTCACCGCCTCCGACGGCAGTCCCGCCTTCCTGACGGCCGGTCACTGCGGGGTCGCGGCCAAGGACTGGTCGGACACCCAGGGCGGCCAGCCCATCGCCACCGTCGACCAGGCGCAGTTCCCGGGCAACGGCGACTTCTCGCTCGTCAAGTACAACGACGCCACCACCCAGGCGCCGAGCGAGGTCAATGTGGGCAACGGGCAGACCGTCGCCATCAAGCAGGCCGAGGACGCCACCGTCGGCACGACGGTGTTCCGGATGGGGTCCACCACAGGTCTGCACGACGGCCAGGTCACCGGCCTCGACGCCACCGTCAACTTCCAGAGCGAGACCGACCCGAACGGCGTCGACACCGTCAACGGCCTCATCCAGACCAACGTCTGCGCCGAGGCCGGTGACAGCGGCGGTTCGCTGTTCACGCAGGACGGCGGCGCGGTCGGCCTCACCTCCGGCGGCAGCGGCGACTGCACCGCCGGTGGCGAGACCTTCTTCCAGCCGGTGACCACCGCCTTGCAGGCGACCGGCGCCACGCTGGGCGACGGCGGCGCCGCCGGTGCCGGTGCCGGTGCTTCGGCGGACCCGTCCGCCACCGCGGCCGACCCCTCCGCCTCGGCCGGTGACCAGGCCGGCGGCAACCAGATCGGCGGCACCGCCGACCCGTCCGCGACCGCGGGCGACCAGAGCGGCGCCGGGGACGCGAGCGGCACCGGCACCGGCACCGGTGACCAGTCGGGTACCGGCGCCCAGTCCGGGTCGAACGCGCAGTCCGGGGCGAACGACCAGTCCGGGGCCGCCGCGAACGAGAGCGGCTCGGGCACCCACCAGAGCCGCTGATCGGCCCGACCAGCGGTTCCGGTCGGCAGCGGACGGTCCGGCCCTCCGGCGGGAGGGCCGGACCGCGCGGTGTCCGCCGCGGCCCGGCGGCCGGAGCACTCCCGGGGCTCCGAGAGCTCAGCCGTCGGGCAGCGCCCTGAGCAACAGCACCGCGACATCGTCGACACGCTCCTGCGCCGCCGCACTGTGCCGCACGAGCGTGTCGGCGAGCCTGTCCAGGGGCTGGTCGCCGCTCTCCGCGAGTAGTTCGCCCAGGTCCACCAGCGCGTCCTCGATGTCCACCCCGGGCGATTCCACCAGCCCGTCGGTGTAGAGGGCGAGCACCGAGCCCGGTGCGAGTGACACCTCGGTCGTCGGGTACGTCGCCCCCGCGTCGATGCCCAGCAGCGGGCCCCCGGCCAGGTCCAGCACCTTGACCCGCCCGTCCGGACGTCTCAGCAACGGCGGCGGATGCCCGGCCCTGGCCATCACCGCCCGCCCCCGTTCCGGGTCCAGCCGCAGGTACAGGCAGCTGGCGAACAGGTCCGAGCCGAAGTCGATCAACAGCCGGTTGGTGCTGCGCATGACCTCCTCCGGCGCCTGCCCGACGGTCGTGAACGCCCGCACCCCGGTGCGGATCTGGCCCATCAGGCCGGCCGCCGTCACGTTGTGTCCCTGGACGTCCCCGATCACCGCCGCCGCCAGCGGCCGGGTCGGCACCAGGTCGTAGAAGTCGCCGCCGATCTCCATGCCGTGCATGGCCGGCAGGTAGCGGGCCGCCGCCTCGATGCCGGACGGCGGAATCAGCGAGTGCGGCAGCAGGGCCGCCTGGAGGCCGTGCGCCAGCTGGTTCTTCGCGTCGTAGAGCAGGGCCCGCTCCAGCGCCTGCGCGATCAGCCCGCCGAGACTGGTGAGGACGGCCCGCTCGTCGGCTGCGAAGACGTGCGGTTCCGCGTAGGCCAGTACACAGGTGCCCACCGGTCGGCCCGACGCGATCAGCGGCAGGTACGCCCAGGCCGCGAAGGCGTCCACGGGCCCGTGCCGGTCGGGGTACAGCCGCTCCAGCTGCTGCCGCGACTCGAAGAACCCGGGCACGCCGGTGTTCAGGACATGGGTGCCGGGTGTGCGTTCGGCCAGCGGAAGGCCGTCGAAACGCTCCACGACGTGCGGATCCTCGTAGCCGCGGTGCCCCAGCACGTGCAGCCGGCCGCCCCGCGATCCGAGGATCACCAGGGCCTGGCTGCCGACGGCCGGGGCGACCTCGTCCGCGACCAGTTGCAGCACGTCCTGCACGCCGACCGCCTCGGTGAGCGCCCCGGCCAGGCTCAGCACCTGCGAGATGGTGACCAGCCGGGGGGCGGCCGCGGCGTCGGCCCGCGGCGCCGCCCCCAGCATCTCGGCGACCGCCCGCGCCCGGCTGATCCGGACGGTCAGCCCGCTGGTGCTCGGGTACAGCCGGAACGACAGCCAGTCGCCCGGCGGTTTCAGCGCCACGAACGACGTCACCTGCTGGCTGATCAGCGCCGCCCGGTAGCGGTCCTCGTACATCGGGTCGTTCAGCCAGGGCACCGAGGCCCACGGCTGGGCGCCCAGCAGCCCGTCCACGGGAACGTCGAGCAGCTCGGCCGCCGCCGCGTTGGCGAAGCAGACCCGCCCGTGCAGGTCGAGCGAGGCCAGCCCGTACGGCAGCCGCCCCACCATGCGCGTCGCCTCCACCGTGCCCAGCGTGTCCGCCACCCCCGACGACGGCGTCGCCAGCAGATCCGGCTCGGGCCGCGGCGTACGGTGCTGCCGTGCGGCCCGCTCCAGCCGGATCGCCAGCCGCTCGGCCGCGGCCGTCAGAGCGTCCCGCTCCCGGTCGGACAGGACGGTCGGATGCGCGCCGGGCCAGGTCACGAACATCGCTCCGTAGACGGTGTCCGCCGTCGCCAGCGGCACCGCGGCCAGCGCGAAGGGGTACGGCAGCACCACCGCGACGCGCGGGTACCGGCGCGCCATGTCCTCCTCGCCGCCCACCCACACCAGGCGCCGCTCGCGCGCCGCCTCCGCCACCGGGATCGGCGTACTCAGCCCGACGCGCTCCCAGGGCGCCGCGAAGGCCCGGGGCAGCCCCGCCATCACGGCCATCTCCAGCACCGGCTCGTCGGCGGCCATCAGGTAGACCGCGCCCGAGTGCGCCCTGACCTGCTCCATGATGCCGGCCAGCGCCAACGACAACAGCGGCCGGCCGGCCGGGGTGTCTCCGGCCGGCTGCTCGCCCACGTCCGGCTCCGGCTGCGCGTGAGGTGCCCCCGTCCCGTCGGACACGCCCGCCACCTCCTCGTCCGGCCGCGTGTCAGGTCCTCGGGACCAAGGCTCCCTCGTGGCGGCGACCGGCGCACGGCGAGAGCGGGCGCACGGCCGCGCGGCCGGCCGTCGCCCCTACCCCGTTCGCCCCGCCACATTCCCCCACAGTCGGAGCGCGCGGAGGTGCCCGGGCGCCGGGCGTGCGCCCCCGCGCACCCTGTTGGCCGGAACTCCGCGCCCGCCAGCGGTGGATGACGCCAACAATGGGGCACGCGTTCAACACCTTGCACGGATGAACCGAGTGGGGCCGGCTGAGGGGGAGACGTTGATCCGGGTGCTTCTGGTGCACGACACATGTCTGGTGAGATCGGTCCTGGCGGAGTGGTTACGCCGGGAACCGGGGCTCCGCGTGGACGACACGCCGTGGCACAGTGCGCGTCGGCGGGTACGGACGGAGCGGCCGGACGTGTGCGCGGCGGACCTCGACAGCTCCGGCACGTACGGGGTGCCGCCGCTGAGCGACCTGCGTCCGCCGGAGGTGGGCGCACCGGCGCCGAGGCTGGTCGTGCTGGCAGGTGCGAACAGACCGGGCCTGCTGAAGCGGGCGGCCGAAGCGGGAGTGCTCGGGTACGTGGACAAGGAGGGCGCGCCGGAACGGCTGGTGCACGCGATCCGGCGCGCCGCAGAGGGGAAACGTTTCGTCGACGATTCGCTGGGCTTCGGCTTCCTCAAGGCCGCCGAGATCCCGCTCACCCGACGGGAGCTGAGCGTGCTGGAGCTGGCGGCGGGCGGGGCGTCCATCGCCGAGATCGCCGGGAGCCTGCACCTGTCCCACGGGACGGTGCGCAACTACATGGCCGCGATCACCCGCAAGACCGGCGCCCGCAACCGCGTCGACGCGATCCGGATCTCCCAGGGCGAGGGGTGGCTCTGAGGGAGTGAGGGGGTGACCTCGGTGAGGGGGCCGAGGGGTGACCTCCGGGGGCCTGGAGCGGCAGGATTACGTGACAGGGCTGCGTGACGGTGCCATCAGGTCCTGGTAGAGCGCACACGTGCGCAGCAGTTCCTCGTGGGTGCCGTACGCCGTGCGGGGACCGTCCATCACCAGGATCCGGCGGGCGCGCCGCGCCGAGTCGATCCGGTGCGCGACCACCACCAGGGTGCCCCCGGGCCGCGCCGCGAAGGCCCGCTCGGCGCGGGCCTCGGCCGCCGGGTCGAGATGGCAGGTGGCCTCGTCGAGAAGGGCGAGCGGGGCCGGCGAGAGGTACGCGCGGGTGAGCGCGATCAGCTGCCGCTCGCCGGCCGACAGCACCGCCGGGCGCACCGGGGCGTCCGGTCCGCCGAGCCTCTCCAGCAGCGGGGTGAGCCCGACCGCCTCGGCCGCGGCCAGCAGCTCCCGCTCGGGGACCGGGTCCGGGCGCAGCAGCGCGAGGTTCTCCGCGAGGGTGCCGGTGGTGACGTACGCCTCCTGCGGGATCAGCACCCGCAGGGCGGCTGCTCGCGTCCCCGGGACGGGGTGACCGCACACCCGGATCTCGCCGTGCGCCGGGTCCAGCAGGCCGGCGGCCAGCGCGGTCAGCGTCGACTTGCCGATGCCGCTCGGTCCCACCACGGCGAGGTGACCGCCGTGCGGGACGCACAGGTCGAGACCGTCGAGGACGGGGGTGCTCGCCGGACCGTAGGCGAAGGTGACGGCGGTGAGGGTGAGGGCCGCGGATTCGGTGTCGGCCGGGTGGTCGCCGGGGGCGTCGGTGTCGGCCCGGGGGGCGCCGGGGCTTGGGGGTGGTGGGCCGCTCTCCGCCGGCGGGCACAGCCTGCGCAGCACGACCGTGAGGCGGGCCCCGCTGGTGCCGAGGCCGTGGACGAGGTTCTGCAGGGCGGGCAGCAGGGACTGCGTGACATAGGCGAGCGCGCCGACCAGGGCGCCCGGGGTCACGCCGTGACGGAGCAACCAGGGCGCTGCGGCGAGCAGCAGCACCAGGGGCAGCTGGCCGCCGACGGCCAGGGCCGCCACTCGTACGACGCCGAAGCGGGCCAGCGCCCGGGCGGCCCGGTACTCGGCATCGACGCGCTGCCCGACGCCCGCGGCGACCCGCTCCTCGGCGCCCGCCGCCGTGACGTCCCGCAACCCCGGGCACACCTCGCCCAGTTCGGCGGCGAGGGCCTCGTCCGCGACGAGGAAGGTCTCCTGCCGGCGGGCCAGCGGGCGCAGCGTCGCCGCGAACAGGCCCAGGCCGGCGAGGAGCGGCGGGCCGACCACCAGCAGCAGCGGGGGAGCGAGGGTGCACAGCCCGGCGAGGGCGCCGGCCGCCGTGAACACGAACGAACGGGACACCATCACCAGGCCGGCGAGGGTGTCCCGGGCGATCTCCGCCTGCTGGGTCAGCCCGGACAGCGCACCCTTGTCCGCGTCCCGCACGCCGCGCGCGACCACCCCCGCCACCAGCCGGTCCCGCACCGGTTCGACCAGGTCGGCGACCACGCCGTACACCCGCCGGGTCCCGTACGCCCCCACCGCCACCCCGCCCCCGGCCGCCGTGAGCCACGCCAGGCCGGTCGGCACGTCCCCCGCCAGGAACCCGGCGTCCAGCGCCCGAGCCAGGGCGTACCCGAGCAGAAAGGTCTGCCCGGCCTCCAGCACCGACCACAGGACGAGCCGCAGCAGCACCCGACCGGGCACCCGCAGCAGCCCCCGCGCCTGCCACCCCCGGGCCCTCACACCGTCCCTCCGTCCGCCCCGGCGGCCCGCGACACGCCGGATGCCCGCTCCGGCCGCGCGAAAGCGACGACGTCGCTTCCGTCCCGCACCGCTCCGGAGCCCGACCCACTCCGCTCTCGGCCCGGATCCCGCGCGCCACCCCCGGCGTCCCCTCGTCCCACCCGGGTGTGCCCCGCGTCGACCCGCCCGGCGCCCGTCCCTCGGACGGCTGCTCCTCCCGCGCCGGTGTGGTCCCCGTCAGCCTGGCCCGCGCCCGCTTGCCCGGCGTCCCCTTCTTCCGCGCCCGCTTGCCCCGCGTCGCCCTCCCCCGCGGGCCACTGCCCCTCGTCCGTCGCCCCCAGCTCCCCGAACACCGCTCGGTACTCCGGATCGCGCCACAGCTCCGCGTGCGTGCCCAGGGCCCGTACCCGGCCCCCGTCCAGCCAGGCCACCGTGTCCGCGTGGGCCGCCGTCGTCGCCCGGTGGGCGACTATCAGGCGGGTCGGGCCGGGGGCCAGCAAGGCCCGGGTGACGTGGTGTTCGGTGACCGTGTCGAGGCTGGAGAGGGCGTCGTCGAGGACGAACAGCCGGCCGGGATGGGCGAAGGCACGGGCGAGGCCGAGGCGTTGGGACTCGCCGCCGGAGCGCGGGGCGTCGGCCAGGCGGGTCGCGTAGCCGTCGGGCAGCCGGCGGACGTAGGCGTCGGCCTGCGCCTTGCGGGCGGCGGCCCGGATCCCTGCGGGGGCCGGGGCGGTGCGGCCGAAGGCGATGGTGTCCTCGACGGTCGTACCGAGCAGAGCCGGGCGGGCGAAGGCGTAGGTGACGGCCCGGCGCAGGTCGTCGTGGGGGAGGGCGGGCAGCGGCACGCCGTCGAGGAGCACCTGCCCGGCGTCCGGGTCGGTCAGCCGGCCGGCCAGTTCGGCCAGCAGGGACTTGCCCGTGCCGGAGCGCCCGACCACCGCGAGCACGGTGCCGCCGGGCACGTTCAGGTCGACGCCGTCCAGCACGGCGCGGCCACCCCGGCGGGCCGTCACCCCGCGGAACTCCAGGCGGCCGGGACCCGGCGGGAGCGGGTGGCCGCCGTGCCCGGGCACCGGACACGCGGCGACCTCGCCGAGGCGCCCGGCGGACGCGCGGGCCCGGGTGAGCGCGGCCAGCTGTCCGACCAGGACGCCGACGCCGGTCGCGAGCACGGCGTAGCGGGAGGCGGCCAGCACCTCGCCGACCGAGATCCGGTGCCGGGCCAGCAGCAGGCCGGCCACCGCCACGACGGCCAGCTGGAGCAGCGGGCCCGCGGCGACCGCCTGGGCGGCGGCCCGGCCCTGCACCCGCCACATGCGGTGCCCGGCGCGGGCGAGTTCGGGCAGCGGGCGCAGCACCCGGGCGGTCTCCCGCTCCTGGAGGCCGGCCGCCGCGATCGTCCGGTGCCCGTCGACCGCCTCCGCCAGCGCGGCCGCGATCCGGCCCTGCACCCGCTGGTACTCCGCCACGCACGCCGAGGTGTCCCGGGTGAACGCCCGCAGCAGCACGGCGAGTACGGGTGCCCCGGCCAGGAACACGGCGGCCAGCCAGGGGTCGATGAGAACGAGCGCGACCACACCCCCGAGCGGTCCGGCCAGCGCGGCGAGCAGCGCGGCGAGGGCGGCCGGACCGGTTCCGGCCTGTGCGGCGTTCCCGACCAGCCGGGCGATCAGGTCCCCGGCGCCGAACCGGGCCACCGCGCGCGGCCCGAGCGCCAGCACCCGCCCGGTGAGCAGCTTGCGCAGTCCGGCCGTGGCCCGCGCGTCGACGGTCCCGGCGAGCACGCTCGCGGCCCCGTCCAGCACGGCGAGCAGCAGCACCAGAGCGGCGGCCCGCGCCACCCACCCGGCCGCCGGGGCACCCGCCAGCAACAGGTCCAGGGCACGGCCCAGCACGGCGGGCAGTGCCAGGGCCGCCGCGGTGGCCGCCGTGCTCACGGCGCACAGCGCCGCGCAGCGCACCCCGGTGTGGCGCAGGGCGCTGCGCATCGGATGGTGCCCGGATGTCGTCATCACGCCCAGCCCTCGGGTCGGCGCCGGTGTCGGCGAAGCCGGTACGGCGAAGGCCCCGGACGGGCCCCTTCCCGCAGGAAGGGGCCGCCCGGAGCCCGGTTCGCGGTGCTGGTCAGAGACAGAGCAGGACGCTCGCCGCCGACACGCACGACAACAGGCTCACCGTGCTCGCACCGCCGCCGTCGTGACGCTCTTCGGACTCCATCGTCTGCAGGTCGAGAAGTGCCATGGTGTGTCCTTTCCGGGGACCGAGCGGTCCCCCCGGTGTTGTTGGGGACGGGGTTGTGTCACGACTCCGCCGGAGCGGAGCCGCGTTCTGGGGCCGCCGATGGCGGCGGGAGGAACGGCAGGTGGGCGGCGCGGTCACCGTCGAGGGCGGCCGTGAGCGCCAGCAGACACCCGGCGGTTCCGGTGGCGAGGTCCATGGACAGGCGCATCATCTGGTGGCCCGGGAAGGCGAGTTGGCCCTGGTAGGCCATCGCGAACCAGCCGAGCCCGTCGACCTGGGCGGCGAGCCGCGCCGGGTCGGCGCCGGTGCGGGCGAGGTGCAGGACCATCCCGGCCCGGCCCTGGAACAGGCCCGGCTGGGCGTAGAAGCGCGAGGTGGCGGCGATCAGGATGGCGGCGCGGGCGGCCGTGAACGCGCCGTCCTCGTCGGTGCCGTGGGCGAGCCAGTCGTCGAGGACCATGCCGATCCCCACGCTGCCGTCGCCGAGGTAGGGCAGGGTGCGCCAGCCCTCGTCGACGTCCAGGCCGCCGCCCTTCTGGACCACACAGCGGTCCAGGTCCCGGCGCAGTGCCGCCTCGGCCGCCGCCAGCAGTGCGGGCTCGCCGGTCCGCTCGTACCGCCGCAGCAGGAACAGCGCGGGCCCGGTCGCGCCCCGCATCAGCCCGGCGCGCCGCCGTGGCGCGTCCGGCAGGGGCTCGGCGAGTCGTCGTACGAGGATCTCGGCGGCCTCCGCGGCCCGCTCGCGCAGCTCCGGCTCGCCGGTCGAGTCGGCGAGGGAGTCGAGGACCAGGCCGAGACCGGCCAGGCCGCCGTGCAGGTCGGAGGAGAGGTTGCGCCAGTTCTCCCGGAGGATGCCCGCGGTGAGGTCGAGGGCGCGCTGCCGGTGGCCGAGCGCGGCCAGGACGTGGGCGACGCCGGCGAGACCGTCGTACAGGCCGAGCGGGGTGCCGGGCGGCGGCGGTGCCGTGTGGTCGAGCAGCCAGCGCTCGCCCTCCTCGTAGCGTTCGGCGCCGGCCCGCTCCAGGGCGTACAGCACCCCGGCCGCGCCGTGCGCCAGGCCGAGCCCGCCGCCGTCGCCGAACTGGGCGATGTCACCGGGGAAGAGCCGGTCGTCGCGCTCGGGGGTGGCGGCGGCCAGGATCGCCTTGACCATGGAGTCCCTGCTGTGCGGCCAGTCGGCCGGTACGACGGGACGCGCGGCCGGGGCGCCCCGGGTGATCTCCGCGACCGCCTCGTCGAGGAAGGCGCGCGGCACGTCGGGGAACTGACCGGCGATCACGTCCGAGAGGTGCGCCGCCTTGCTCCGGTCGACGACGAAGAGCGTGGTCACCGGCAGGAAGAGCGCCAGGCGCAGACACGCCAGCGCGTAGCGGTCCACCTCGACGCCCCTGCGGTCCGGCGGGGCGAAGAAACCGGGATGGGCGACGATCTGACGGCCGTTCTCCGCGACCGGGGCGGCCGCCTCGAAGTCGATGAGGAACACCGACTCGTCGTCGGGGCCGACCATGATGTTGAACACGTGCAGGTCGTTGAAGACGATCCCGCGCGCGTGCACCACCGCGACGGCCTCCTCCACCTTCCGGTGGATGCGCAGCGCCCACTCCGTGTAGTCACGCACGGCGCCCGGATCGGGGTCCGGGACGAGCAGCGGATGCCGCTCGGCGAAGTAGGCGTTGAGCGGACGGCCCGCCAGGTGGTCCATCACCAGGAACCGGTGCTCGCCCAGCGTGAACCAGTCCCGCACCTCCGGCACCACCCCGGTGCCCGCCACCGCCTCCAGCGCCTCCTTCTCCCGTGCCAGCCGGGCCACCGCGTCGGCGCCGTCCGCCGCGAGCCCCGCGTGCGGCCGGCCCTCCTTGAGCACCACGCGCCGGCCGTCCCGGGTGTCGGTCCCGGCGTACACCCCGCCGCCGTTGGAGAAGTGCAGCGCCTTCTCGATCCGGTACGGCAGGTCGCCCACCGTGGTGGCGTCCCGCGCCGCCAGCTGCGGCCGCAGGAACTCCGGCAGCGTCACCCACTCCGGGACCTGGAAGGAGGGTGCCCGCCGGTCCGGCACCGGCTTCCCGTCGCCGTCCCGCACCGCGGTCACCAGCGAGCCCCGCTCGTCCACCACGTACGAACGCGCGAAGGCGCCGTACCGGACGTACAGCGGGCCGTCGTTCCAGCGCAGGTCGGTCAGGATGTACGGCCCCTCGAAGCCCTCCAGGAGGGCGCCCAGCTCGCGCAGCACCTGCTGGAGCCGTTCCTCGCCGTCCGGGTAGACGGTGACGAACTTGCCGCTGGTGTCGCGGCCCGCGTACTTGGCGTTGCGCAGGTGCAGCAGATGCGGTCCCGGCACGAACTTGAACGGGATGCGGCGCGGCACGCAGTAGTCCCACACGATCGCCGCGATCCGCTCCGCGTTCGCCCGGGTGGCCGACGAGTGGATCTTCCAGCCCTGAGCCGGCGACGGCAGTGGAGCGCCGTCCGCGCCGACCGGGGTCATGGTCAGCCAGTCGCCGGAGCGCGCCGCGCGCCAGCCCTCCGGCACCGTGCGCCGCGCCGTCGCGAACAGCGGTTCCGCCGGTGACCCGGCCGTCCCGAACCGGTCGGGTGTGTCGTAGAAGTGCCCGTCGGCGAGCGCGTACACCTCGTAGCGCCTGTCCATCCGCATCCCTTCCGTGGCCCGCCCTGACACTTTCAGGCGCGGCACGGTCGCGGACAGTCACGTCTGTCACGAGGTCACCGTGCACAACGCACGGGTCAAGAAATGTTCGGTGGGTTTCGAGCGCAGGGGGCCCGCCGGTCTCCGCGGTACGGTCACAGGGGCTGCGCGGACGCCCTATAAGCGCTGTAATGGCGGCGTGGTCAGTGAGGGCGCTGCGGTACGCGGAACGAGAACGGATCGCGCCGAAATCGCCCTCGAAACGCTCATCGGCGATCGCGGCGCACCCGAGCGGCTCCGCCGCGTGCTCGAACAGGCGCTGGTGTTCTCCGGCGCGGCGTTCGCCGGGGTGTACACGCTCGGCGACGAGGGAGCGGTGCTCCGCCTCACCGAGTGGGCCGGCCTGCCCCGCACCCTGTACGGGCTGCGCGACGCCTACCCGGCCGTGGGCCAGTCCCCGGCCGCCGAGGTCCACCGCAGCGGACGGCCCCTGTGGCTCGGCCCCGCGGAACTGAACGACTGCCCCGAGGCCCGGCGCACCCCGGCCCAGGACTTCTCCCTGGCCGTCCTGCCGGTGCCCGGTGGCGCCGGACTCCTGGTGGCCGTCAGCGAACGGGACGACGGGTTCGGCCCCGAGGACCGTGCCTGCCTGGACCTGGTGGCCGGCGCGGTCCGCCTGCCCGGCCCGCTCCCCGCGGCCGCCGACAGCGGCGAACTGGCCGGGGACGCGTTCAGCCTCGCCATGGACACCGGCCGCATCGAGGTGGGCGACGGCATCCTGGACCTCTTCCGGATGGAGCGCGACGATTTCGACGGCAAGGTCGAGACGCTGCTGGCCCGCACCGTCCCCGAGGACGTCCCCGCCCTGATGTCGGTCGTCGAGGCGGACCACATGTCCATCGGCGACCGCGAGCTGGAGTTCCGCGTGCTGCAGCCCTCGGGGTCGCCCAGGTGGCTCAGACTGCGCGGCCGGCTGGTGCCCGGCGGCGAGGGTCGCCCGGCCCGGCTGGCCGGGACCGTCGCCGACGCCTCCACCCTCCGCTCCGACGTCACCGACGTGGCCCGGGTCCAGCGGCTCGCCGCCGCCCTGGCCACCGCCGGCACGGTCAAGGACGTCAGCCAGGCCGTCGTCACCGCGCTGCGCGGACCGCTCAAGGCCGACCGGATCGCCCTGGCCGAGCTGGAGAACGACCGGCTGGTCGTGACCGTCCTCGACCCGCCCGACGCCGAAGCCTGGCCCGAGCTGTGGCGCAGCGAGTGGCGCACCGAGTGGCCGGACGCGCCCGTGCGCTCCATGCCCACCCTGGCCGCCGCCCTGCGCGCGGGCCGCGCCCGCATCTGGCCCGCCCCGACCACCCTGGAGCCCGCCCTGGCCGAGGTCGGGCCCGGCGGTCTCGCCATCCTGCCGCTGCCGGCCGGCGGCCGGATGGCCGGCGCCTGCCTGATCGGCTGGGACAGCCCGCACGACTTCGGACCGGACGAACGCGCCCTGCTCACCGCCTCCGCGGGCCTCGCCGGGGAGGCGCTGATGCGCGCCCACGCCTTCGACGCCGAGCACGAACTCGTCGGCATGCTCCAGCGCACCCTGCTGCCCCGCCGGCTGCCCGCCCTGCCCGGCGCGGTCGCCGTCGCCCGCTACCTGCCCACCACCCAGGGCCTGGAGGTGGGCGGTGACTGGTACGACGTGATCCCGCTGCCCGACAACCACGTGGCCCTCGTCATCGGTGACGTGCAGGGCCACAGCGCGGCCGCCGCCACGCTGATGGGCCAGATGCGCACCGCGCTGCGTGCCTACGCGGCCGAGGGACACACCCCCGACGTGGTCGTCTCGCACGCCAACCGGCTCCTGATGGACATGGAGAGCGACCTCTTCGCCACCTGCTGCTACGTGGACGTCGACATGGAGGAGGGCACCGCCTGGTGCGTGCGGGCCGGGCATCTGCCGCCCGTGCTGCGTCACCCGGACGGCGTAACGGAGATCACCGAGACCGAGGGCGGCCCGCCGCTCGGCGTGCTGACCCAGACCGAGTTCCCCATGACCCAGCTCAGCCTGCGCCCTGGCACCGTGCTGGCCCTCACCACGGACGGCCTGGTCGAGCGGCCCGACAGCGACATCGACGACGGCATGGCGCGCTTCGCCGAGAACCTCGCCGCCTCCGACCCCGCCCACCTCGGCCTGGTCGCCGACGCCCTGCTCGGCAACGCCCCCCGTGCCGACGACGTGGCCCTGCTGCTGATGCGCTACGACGGCATGGCGGTGCGCCCGCTGCGGGAGAGCTGGACGGTGTGGCGGGTCCCGGAGGCCGCCCGGCACGCGCGCCGCTTCAGCAAGCGCAGCCTGCGCTCCTGGGGCGTCACCGACGACGCCATGGACGTCGCCCTGCTGGTGGTCTCCGAACTCGTCACCAACGCCCTCATCCACACCGAAGGACCGGTCCGGCTCGATCTGACCCTGGTCGACCACCGGCTGCGCATCGCCGTCGCCGACTCCTCGCCGCGCAGCCCGGTGAAACCCACCAACATCGGCTGGGAGGCCACCGGCGGGCGCGGCATCCTCCTCGTCGAAGCGGTGTCGGCCACCTGGGGGACCGTACCGGTCAGCGGCGGAAAGCAGGTGTGGGCGGACCTCGTCCTCGACGGCTGAGACCCGGCGGTGCCTTTCCGGCCGTCTCGACAGGCGCCGCGGGCCGAGCCTTCTTAATGTCTTGTCGTGGCACACACCTTCGAAGAACTGGTGGCGAAGCACCGCGCGGCCGACACGGCCCACGACAAGGTCCTGGAACTGCGGGACGCCTACGGGCCGCCGGCCCGGCAGGCGCCCGGCGGCGCCCAGTCGGCGACCTACGAGACGGCCCTGCGCGCCTGGCGCGACCTGGCCCGCGACGAACAGACCGCAGTCAGCGAGTACGCCCGTGACCAGGGCCGCTCGCGGGCCGAGGTGGAGGCGGAGGTGGCACGGGCGGCAGCCGGTCCGGGAGCCTGAGATCAGGCAGCCTGAAATCACCGTACAAAACGGGCGGAAAGCCGGTTGGCGGCACCTCGTGGTCACATGGCACCCGCACCAGGGCCATACTGTCGTGACCAGTCAGGAAAACGGAAGAACATCTCAATCAGATGTTCACCTATAAGGTGTAGCGAATGAAGGCTTTGGTGCTCTCCGGCGGTGCCGGAACCCGGCTGCGGCCGATCACCCACACATCGGCGAAGCAGCTCGTGCCGGTGGCGAACAAACCCGTGCTGTTCTACGGGCTCGAATCCCTTGCCGCCGCGGGCGTCACCGAGGTCGGGATGATCGTCGGCGACACCGCCGCCGAGATCGAGGAAGCGGTCGGCGACGGATCGAAGTTCGGTCTGAACGTCACGTACATCCCCCAGGACCGGCCGCTGGGCCTGGCCCACGCGGTGCTCATCGCGCGGGAGTTCCTCGGCGACGACGACTTCGTGATGTACCTCGGCGACAACTTCATCGTCGGCGGCATCAGCGGACTCGTCGAGGAGTTCCGCGAGACCCGGCCCGACGCCCAGATCCTCCTCACCCACGTGCCCAACCCGCGGGCCTTCGGTGTCGCCGAGCTCGACGCCGACGGGCAGGTGGTCGGCCTGGAGGAGAAGCCGCAGGAGCCCAAGAGCGACCTGGCACTGGTCGGCGTGTACCTCTTCACGCCCGCCATCCACGACGCCGTGCGCGCCATCAAGCCGTCCTGGCGCGGCGAGCTGGAGATCACCCACGCCATCCAGCACCTCATCGACCAGCGCGCCGACGTGCGCTCCACGGTGATCAAGGGCTACTGGAAGGACACCGGCAACGTCGTCGACATGCTGGAGGTCAACCGGACCGTCCTGGAGGCCCAGGAGCCGCGCATCGACGGCGAGGTCGACGAGGCCAGCCAGATCGTCGGCCGCGTGGTCGTCGAGGCCGGTGCGCGCGTCACGGGCTCCCGGATCGTCGGTCCGGTCGTGATCGGCGCCGGTACCGTCGTCAGCGACTCGTACGTGGGCCCCTTCACGTCGGTCGCGGAGAACTGCCGGATCACCGCGAGTGAGCTGGAGTTCTCCATAGTGCTGCGGGACTCCTCCATCGACGGGGTGGGCAGGATCGAGTCCTCGCTGATCGGCCGGCACGTCGAGGTGACCCCGGCACCCGGCACCCCCAGCGCCCACCGCCTCGTTCTCGGAGACCACAGCAAGGTGCAGATCCGTTCATGAATCTCCTCGTCACCGGCGCCGCCGGCTTCATCGGCTCCACGTACGTCCGCGGCCTGCTCGCCGCCGACGGCCCCGACGCGCCGCACATCACCGTGCTGGACAAGCTCACCTACGCGGGCACCCTGACCAACCTGCCCGAGTCGCATCCCCGCCTCACCTTCGTGCAGGGCGACATCTGCGACGCCGAGCTGGTCGACAAGCTCATGGCCGAGGCCGACCAGGTCGTGCACTTCGCCGCCGAGTCGCACGTCGACCGCTCCATCGACGGCGCGGGCGCGTTCGTCCGCACCAACGTGGTCGGCACCCAGACGCTGCTGGACGCGGCCCTACGCCACAACGTCGGCCCGTTCGTGCACGTCTCCACCGACGAGGTCTACGGCTCCATCGAGACCGGCTCCTGGCCCGAGAGCCACCCGCTCCAGCCGAACTCGCCGTACTCCGCCTCCAAGGCCTCCTCGGACCTGCTGGCGCTGGCCTTCCACCGCACCCACGGCCTGGACGTCCGCGTCACCCGCTGCTCGAACAACTACGGGCCGCACCAGTTCCCCGAGAAGGTCATCCCGCTCTTCGTGAGCAACCTCCTCGACGGCAAGAACGTCCCGCTCTACGGCGACGGCAGCAACGTCCGCGACTGGCTGCACGTCGAGGACCACTGCCAGGGCATCGACCTGGTCCGCACCGGCGGCCGGGCCGGCGAGGTCTACAACATCGGCGGCGGCACCGAGCTCAGCAACAAGGAGCTCACCGGCCTGCTCCTGGAGGCCTGCGGCGCCGACTGGGACCGCGTGGACCGGGTGGCCGACCGCAAGGGCCACGACCAGCGCTACTCCGTCGACTGGAGCAAGATCCGCGACGAGCTGGGCTACACCCCCAAGCACGACTTCACCTCCGGCCTGGCCGACACCGTCGCCTGGTACCGCGACAACCGTGACTGGTGGGAGCCGCTCAAGGAGCGTGCCGCCCTGGAGTCCCGCAAGGAGCAGGAGAAGCACTGATGAAGTGGCTCGTCGCCGGCGCGGCCGGGATGCTCGGCCGGGACGTGGTCGAGGAACTCCGCCGCCGGGGTGAGGAGGTCGTGCCGCTCGGCCGGGACGACCTCGACATCACCAGCGCCGACTCGGTGGAGTCGGCGCTCGCCGGGCACACGCCCGACCTGGTGGTGAACTGCGCCGCCTACACCGCCGTCGACGACGCCGAGACCGACGAGGAGCGGGCCCTGCTGATCAACGGCACGGGCCCGCGCCTGCTGGCCCGTGCCGCCGCCCGGCACGGCGCCCGCCTCGTGCACGTCTCCACGGACTACGTCTTCGACGGCGAGGCCCGCAGCACGCCGTACCCCGAGGACCACCCCACGGCCCCCAGGACCGCCTACGGCCGCACCAAGCTGGCCGGCGAGCAGGCGGTCCTGGAAGAGCTCCCTGGGGCCAGTGCAGTGGTCCGCACGGCCTGGCTGTACGGCGTGCACGGCCGCAGCTTCGTCCGCACCATGCTCGAGCTGGAGCAGAAGCTGGACACCGTGGACGTCGTCGACGACCAGCGGGGGCAGCCCACCTGGACCGCCGACCTTGCCATACGTATTGCACAGCTTGGACCAAGGATCTCCCAAGCGACCAATGTTCACGGTATGTTCCACGGAACCAGTTCCGGTGAGGCCAGTTGGTACGACCTGGCCCGGGAGGTGTTCCGGCTTGCCGGGGCGGACCCCGAGCGGGTGCGCCCCACCGACAGCCGGGCCTTCGTCCGGCCCGCGCCCCGACCGGCGTACAGCGCCCTGGGGCATGCCCGATGGCGTGAGGTGGGTCTGGAGCCGTCCCGGGACTGGAGGTCAGCACTGCACGATGCACTGCCCCAGATCCGCAAGGAGATGTCCCAGTGAAAAGGCACGAGTTCCTCCGGGAACTCCACAAGGTCAGCGCGAACCGCAACTACCTGGAGATCGGCGTCAACGACGGCCGCAGTCTGACGCTCTCCAGAGTCCCCAGCATCGCGATCGACCCCGCCTTCAAGGTGGTCTCGGAGATCCGCTGCGACGTGCACCTCGCCAAGGCGACCAGTGACGACTTCTTCGCCAGGGAGAACCCCCTGGCGCACCTCAGGGGAGGCCGCCACCCGCTGCGCAACGTCGCACGCAACCGCAGCCCGTTCGGCTACTGGCAGCGGACCACGCTCGACCTGTCGTTCATCGACGGCATGCACCTGTTCGAGTACGCGCTGCGGGACTTCATCAACATCGAGCGGCACTCCGACTGGGCGAGTGTGATCGTCTTCGACGACATGCTGCCGCGCAACATCGACGAGGCGGCCCGTGACCGCCACACCGACGCGTGGACGGGCGACGTCTACAAGCTGGTCGAGATCCTCAACCGGTACCGCCCCGACCTGGTGACCGTCCTGGTCGACACGGCCCCCACCGGCCAGCTCGTCGTCTTCGGGGCTGACCCGTCGAACACCGTCCTCAAGGACAAGTACGACGAGATCATCGCCGAGTTCGAGGTTCCGGACCCGCAGAAGGTCCCGGAGTCGATCCTCGGCAGGACGACGGCGGTGACCCCGGAACAGCTGGTCGGCGCGTCCTTCTGGAAGCCCCTGGTGGCTTCCCGCAACAGGGGGACCAAGCGCGAGCGAGGCTGGGAGCCGCTGAGCCGCGCGCTGCGTCAGCTCACGGCGGCCTGAGCCCTACGCGAAACGGCGAGGGGGGGGGCCCCCCCCGGGGGGGAGGCCCCCCCCGGCGCGAAATCTACAGCGGGGCCGCCCCCCCACCCCCCCGGGGGGGAGGGGGA
>NZ_JBEYJU010000107.1:0-27167 GCF_040703965.1 Streptomyces sp. NPDC006655
CAGCCGGGTGCTCTACCGATCGGCCGGAGGCCGGGGGCCGAGGCCGGAGGCCGGGGGCCGAGGCCGGAGGCCGGGGGCCGAGGCCGGAGGCCGGGGGCCGGGGCCGGGGGCCGGGGCCGGAGGCCGGGGGCCGGGGCCGGAGGCCGGGGGCCGGGGCCGGAGGCCGGGGCCGGGGGCCGGGGGCCGGGGCGTTAGGAGGATGTTCGGATTACCAGTTCTGTGGGGAGTACCGCGTGTCTGCGTTCCGGGCCGCGGGATTCGGCCGGGCGGCGGTCGGCGATCTCGGCCAGCAGGAGGTCGATCATCGCGCGGCCCATCTCCACTATGGGCTGGCGGACGCTGGTGAGCGGCGGTTCCATGTGGCGGGCGATGGCCGAGTCGTCGTACCCGACCAGTGCCACGTCGTCGGGGATGCGGCGGCCCGCCTCGCGCAGCACCTGGCGGGCGCCCGCCGCCGTCACGTCGGAGCCGGCGAAGACCGCGTCCAGCGCGGGCTCGCGCTCCAGCAGCCGGGTCATCGCGCGCCGGCCGCCCTCCTCGGTGAAGTCCCCCGGTTCGATGAGGAGTTCGTTCACCTGGTGGCCGGCGTCGCGCAGGGCGTCGCGGTAGCCGTCGACGCGCCGCTGGGCGCCGTACACGTCCAGGCGGCCGGTGATGTGCGCGATCGTCCGGCGGCCGCCGGCCAGCAGGTGCTCGACGGCCGAGCGGCCGCCGCCGTAGTTGTCGGAGTCGACCGACGTCAGCGACTCGGCGGCGGAGCGCGGGCCGCTGATCACCGCGGGGATGTCCAGCTGGGCGAGCAGGTCGGGCAGTGGGTCGTCGGCGTGCACGGACACCAGCAGGACGCCGTCCACGCGGTGGGCGGCCAGGTACTGGGCGAGCCGCTCCCGCTCCCGGTCGCTGCCCGCGAAGATCAGCAGCAACTGCATCTGGGTGTCGGAGAGTTCCGCACCCACGCCGCTGAGCATGTCGGAGAAGTACGGCTCCGCGAAGAACCGGGTCTCCGGCTCCGGGACGACCAGGGCGATGGCGTCCGTGCGGTTGGCGGCCAGCGCGCGGGCGGCGGTGTTGGGCACGTAGCCGAGTTCGTTGACGGCCGCCTCGACGGCCGCCCGGGTCGCGTCGCTGACCCGCGGCGAGCCGTTGATCACCCGCGACACCGTGCCGCGGCCCACGCCGGCCCGGGCGGCGACCTCCTCCAGGGTCGGCCGCCGGGCACCTCGGCCCCGCTCGCCCTTGACCGTCATGGTCGCCGCCTTCCGTTCGCAGCTTTCAGGCCAGGAATGTAACAGCCGTGCCGGGTCAGCCCTGGTGGCCGGCGGCCGGCAGGGCGTTCTGGCGGATCACCTCCGCGTACCAGTGTGCGCTCGCCTTGGGGATGCGGCGCTGGGTGCCGTAGTCGACGTAGACGGCGCCGAAACGCTTCGAGTAGCCGTAGGACCACTCGAAGTTGTCCAGCAGGGACCACAGGAAGTAGCCGCGGACGTCCGCTCCGTCGGCGACGGCCTGCCGGACGGCGTCCAGGTGGGCGTGCAGGTAGGCGATCCGCTGCGGGTCGTTGACCCGGCCCTCGGGAGAGACGTAGTCGTCGAAGGCGGCGCCGTTCTCGGTGACCATCAGGGGCAGCCGGGGGTGCGAGGCGGCGAGGCCGGTCAGCAGGGTGTGCAGGCCGCGCGGGTCGATGGCCCAGTTCATCGCGGTGAGCTGGTCGTTGGCCAGGTGGAAGGCCACGTCGTCGGCGCCCGTCCACGGGGAGTGGTCGCTCGCGCCGTGCCCGTCGTCGCGGGTGCTCGCGTCGCCCTCGACGGCCGCGGAGACCACGGTCGGGGAGTAGTAGTTGACGCCGAGCAGGTCGATGGGGCGGGAGATGTCGGTGAGGTCGCCGTCGTGGATCAGCTCCGCCCAGTCGACGAGGTGCCCGGTGTCGGCGAGCAGGTCCTCGGGGTAGGCGCCGTCCAGGATCGGGCCGGTGAAGATCCGGTTGCCGACCGCGTCGATACGGCGGGCCGCCTCGGCGTCCGCGGCGCTGTCGGTCAGCGGGCGCACCTCGTGCAGGTTGAGGGTGATGGAGGTCTGCGCGGTCGCCGGCAGGTTGTCCCGCAGCGCCCCGACCGCCCGGCCGTGGGCCAGGTTCAGGTGGTGCGCGGCGCGCAGGGTGGCCGCCGGGTCGGTACGGCCGGGGGCGTGCACGCCGGAGCCGTAGCCCAGGAAGGCGCTGCACCAGGGCTCGTTGAGGGTGGTCCACACGCCCACGCGGTCGCCCAGGGCGCGGGCCATGATCTCGGCGTAGTCGGCGAAGCGGTACGCGGTGTCCCGCTGCGGCCAGCCGCCCGCGTCCTCCAGTTCCTGGGGCAGGTCCCAGTGGTAGAGGGTGGCGACCGGGGTGATGCCGGCGGTGAGGAGTTCGTCGGTGAGCCGCCGGTAGAAGTCCAGCCCGCGCTCGACGGCGGGTCCGCGGCCGGTGGGCTGCACCCGGGACCAGGAGACGGAGAACCGGTAGGCCTTGAGACCGAGGTCCTTCATCAGGGCCACGTCGTCCTTGTACCGGTGGTAGTGGTCGGCGGCGATGTCACCGGTGTCGCCGTTGCGGACCTTCCCGGGGGTGTGGCTGAAGGTGTCCCAGATGGAGGGGGTGCGGCCGTCCTCGGCGGCGGCCCCCTCCACCTGGTACGCGGCGGTGGCGGCACCCCAGACGAAGCCGGGCGGGAAGGAGGTGTGGGAGGCCGACTGGGCGCTGGCCTCGGTTCGTACGGCGGTCATGGTGAGAACGCTCCCGAAGTGGCGTGGGAAAGGGGGCAGGGGGAGTCCGACGGGGTGCTGCTGCGAGAGGGGGTGCCGCCCGGCCGGGCCGGGGCGGCCCGGGTCAGCCCTTGACGGCGCCCGCCATGATTCCTCCGACGATCTGCTTGCCGAAGATCACGAAGACCAGCAGCAGTGGGAGGGTGCTGATCAGCGCGCCGGCCATGACGATGCTCTGGTCGGGGGTGTAGGAGGCGCTGAGCTGGCCGAGGGCGACCTGGAGGGTGGGGTTGTCCTGGCTCAGCGCGAGGAAGGGCCAGAAGAAGTCGTTCCACGCCTGGACGAAGGTGAGCATGCCCAGCACCATCATCGCGGGCCGGGCGGCGGGCAGCACCACGTTCCACACGATGCGGATGTTGGTCGCGCCGTCCACCTTGGCCGCCTCGATGAGTTCGTAGGGCAGGGCCTCCAGCAGGTACTGGCGCATGAAGAAGACACCGAAGGCGCCGACCAGGGTCGGGAAGATCACCGACTCCAGCTTTCCGCCCCAGCCGATGTCGGCCATCATCATGAACAGCGGTACGACGCTGAGCTGCGGCGGGATCGTCAGGGTGGCGATGACGGCGGTCATCAGGGCCCCCCGGCCGCGGAACCGCATCTTGGCGAAGGCGTAGCCGGCCAGGGTGCAGAAGAACAGGGTGGCCGCGGTGATGCAGCCCGACACGATCACGCTGTTGACGATCGCCTTGCCCAGGTTGGCCTGGTCCCAGGCGGTCTGGAGGTTGCTCCACAGCCTGCCGCCCGGCAGCAGCGGGGGCGGGCTGTCGAGGACCCGCTGCTGGTCGTGCGAGGCGGCCACCAGCGTCCAGTACAGCGGGAAGATCGAGCCCAGGCCGACGACGACCAGGGCGAGGTAGGTGAGGGGGCCGCCCTTGAGCTGCTGCCCGGCGCCGAGCTTGAGCCGTACGCGGTTCCTGGCCGGGGCGGCGGCCGGCGGCAGCGGGTCGAGGCCCGGCGCGGTGTTGGTGGGGCTGGTCGTGGTCATCGATATCGCTCCCGTCAGGCCGCGCTCTTGCGCAGGAACCGGCCGACGATCAGGTTGATCAGGGCGATGAGCAGCAGCAGGGCGAGCATCGCCCAGGCGACCGCCGCGGCCGGACCGAGGTGCCCCAGCTTCCAGCCGTAGTTGTAGAGGTAGATGCTGAGGGTTTCGTACTGGTGCTCGTTGCCGCCGGTGGAGCCGAGCGTGCCGCCCTGGAGCAGCAGCGGCTCACCGAACAACTGCATGGAGCCGATCGTCGAGATGACGATGGTGAACAGGATCGTCGGCCGCAGCGAGGGGATGGTCACCTTGCGGAACTGCTGCCAGCGGGTCGCCCCGTCGATGGACGCGGCCTCGTACAGGTCGGTGGGCACGGCCTGCATGGCGGCCAGGTAGATCAGCGCGTTGTAGCCGGTCCAGCGCCAGATCACGATGACCGAGATGGCGATCTTCGAGGTCCATTCGCCGTTGCCCCAGTCGGTGTTGCCGATGCCGACGAAGTGCAGCACCCAGTTGAGGATGCCGCCGTCGGCGCGGAACACCAGGGCGAAGACCAGGGCCGCGGTCGCCACCGAGGTGGCGTACGGGGTGAGGACGACCGTCCGCCAGAACGTGCTGGCGCGCAGCTTGTAGTTGAGGAGGTGGGCGAGGCCGAGGGCCACGAGCAGCTGCGGGACGGTCGAGATGACGCCGATCAGGAAGGTGTTGGAGACGGCCGTCCAGAACTCCGAGTCCTGGAGGATCTTGGTGAAGTTGTCGAAGCCGACCCACTCCGACGTGCTGAGGCTCGTCATCTCCACCCGGTGCAGGGCGATCCACCCGGTGTAGATGAGGGGGTAGAGCCCGAAGGCACCGAAGATGAGGAAGAACGGGGCGATGTACGCGTACGGGGACGCGAGGTCGTCGAAGCGCCACAGCCGGCTGCGCCAGGCGCCGCGTCCGTTCGGCGCGGTACCGGAGCCGCCGGCGGGCGGGGTGGGGGCACCCCGTGTGGGTGTTGTCGTTGCCACGGGGGATTTCCTTCCTGGGGGTTCGGCCGGGGAACGGGGGCGGGACGGGGCCGGTGGGACGGGCGGGACCGGGCCGGGCGGACCGGACTGGGCGGACCGGGCCGGGCGGACCGGGCCGGGCGGGCCGCACCGGGCGGACCGGACCGGACCGGGCGGACCGGACCGGACCGGGCGGGCCGGACCGGACCGGGCGGGCCGGACCGGGCGGGCCGGACCGGGCGAGACCGGACCGGGCCGGACCGGGCGAGACCGGACCGGGCCGGACCGGGCGAGACCGGGCCGGACCGGGCGGGGTCGGGGGCCGCCGGTCGCGGGACCACCGCGCGCCGGTGCCCGGCACGTCCTACCCACGTGCCGGACACCGACGCGCGGACCGCCGCCCGTACCGACGGGTCCCGGTACGGAGTCCCGTCCGCCGGTCCGGGTGACGGCGTTCGGGGCGGAGGCCGCCCCGGTGGCGTCCGCGGCCGCACGGCCCCGGACGCCACAGCGCGGCGCGGGCGGCCGGTGGGCCGCCCGCACCGCGGGTCGTCAGCCGATCACCTTGTCGATCGCGTCGGTCGCGGCCTTCCACGCGTCGGCGGGCTTGGTGCCCCGCTGCTCCATGTTGTTGATCTGCGTGGAGATCGTGTCCTTGATCGTCGCGTCCTTCGGGCCGAGCACCGCCTCGGGGATGGACTTGGCCTCGTCGGCGTAGATCTGGCCGATCGGCGCGTTGTTGAAGTACGGCAGCGTCGCGTTCTTCACGCTGGCGAGTTCATAGGCGCCCTTGTTCGACGGGAAGACACCGATCGCCTTGAACACCTCGGCCTGCTGCTCCGGAGCGGTCAGCCACTTGACGAGCTCGGCGGCCTCCTTGGTGTGCTTGCCGCTCTTGGGCACGGCCAGGAAGGAGCCGCCCCAGTTGGCGGCGGTCGTACCGGGTGCCTTGGCGATGTCCCACTTGCCCTTGAAGGCGTCACCGGAGTTGGTGGAGATCTGGCCGGCCATCCAGGCGGGGCAGGCCACGGTGGCCACGCTGCCCTTGCGCAGCGCCGCCGTCCAGGCGTCGGTGAACTGCGCGAGGCCGTGGGTCAGCTTCTTCGACGCGGCCTCGGCGGCCAGGTTCCAGCCCTGCTGCACGGAGGGGCTGTCCTTGTAGATCGCCTTGCCGTCGGCGTCGTAGTACTGCTGCGCGGAGGAGCTGACCACCGCGTTGTACATGGCGCTCGCGGAGTCCATGAAGTAGGTCCCGGAGGGGGCCTTCTTCTTGTACTGCTCGCCGAGCTTGAGGTAGTCCTCCCAGCCGCCCGCGACGGCCTTGGCGACGGCGTCGCGGTCGGTGGGCAGGCCCGCCTGCTGGAAGAGGTCCCGGCGGTAGCACAGGGACATCGGGCCGATGTCGGTGCCGGCGCCTATGACCGTGCCGTCCTTGGCGGTGGCCTGCTTCTCCTTCCAGGAGACCCAGTCGTTCACGTCGATCGTCTTGCTCAGGTCGGTGAACTTGGCCGCCTGGGTGTCGGCGACCTCCTTGATGCGCCCCACCTCGATGCCCGTGACGTCCGCCAGGCCACTGCCCGTGTTCAGCTGCTGAAGGAGCTTCGGGTAGTAGTCCTGCTCGTTCGCGGTGGTCTCTTCCTTCACCGTGATCTTCGGGTGCAGCTTGTGGTACTTCGCGAACAGGTCGGCTTCCTTGTAGCCGAACTGGCCGAAGTCGGCCACCTTGAGAGTGATGTTCCCGTTGGAGTCCGAGCTGTCCGAGTTGCTGTCGCTGCTGCAACCGGTCAGCAGCAGGGCCGAGGCGGTCAGAACCGTTGTGGTCAGGGCCGCAGCTCTGCGGCCGCGACCGCCGGGACGGGTGATGCGCATTCCACTACTCCTTGTTCCAGTGGGGAACGGGATCTCAGGAAGCAGACCGCCGGGGTCCGACGGTCCGGACCTGCCCTCTCGGTGCGAGCAGCGGCCGGCCCACAGCACTCGGTGTGCGGTGAAAAGGTGCTGGTCAACGGGGTGCGGTGACAACAGAGGGAAGGACCATGGGGTGGTTCGGTGCACACGGGAGGCGTTCCCCCGACTACCCGTGGGACCGCTCCCACGCGGCATGCCGGAAGACTGGTTCCTGCCGGGCCAGCTGTCAAGACTTGAAAACGGCGTTGTTGCCCAAGCGTGTTCCGTACGTCACGGGAATGTGTCGCCCCGCCGGGTTTCACCGGCCGGACACCGGCTCGTCTCGTCCTGGAATCACGCAGGTCACGGGCGCGGCGATCCCAGGCGTCACAGGGGTCGCAGGTCAGGAGGGGGTGGCGTCGGGGATTTCCGCGTCGGAACGTGGAACGCCCGGGAGGGGCGCCGGAAGGTGAACGAAGAGCCGCGCGGGGCGGCTGCCGCCGCGCATCCGGGAGGAGCGCGTCGCCGGCGCCCGCTTGCACCCCTGCCCCAAGGCTCACGCTTGCGCCCCTGCCCCGAGGCTCATGCCGGGGCCCGGCCACCCGACCGCCGGGGCGCCGGCCACCCGACCGCCGCGGCACCGGCGCTCCCGGCCCCGGGTGCGTCGCGGTTGGTCGCTCAGTTCCCCGCACCCCCTTGCGGCCGCCCGGCACCACCGCCCGAACCCCCGGCCGCCACCCACCCCGGCCACCCGACCACCGCGACACCGGCGCTCCCGGCCCCAGGCTCGTCGTCGCTGGTTGCGCAGCTCCCCCGCGCCCCCGTGGGGTGCGTCGCGTGGTGGTTCGGTGGGCAGGGGTTTGTCGTGGGAGCGCTCCCATGCATAATGGGGGCACATCGACCCATGGGAGCGCTTCCATGCCCGAACCGCTGACCGTGACCTTTCCTCCGGCCTTCCTCTGGGGCGCCGCGACCTCCGCCTACCAGATCGAGGGGGCGGTGCGGGAGGACGGCCGCACCCCCTCGATCTGGGACACCTTCAGCCATACGCCGGGCAAGACGGCCGGTGGCGACACCGGCGACATCGCCGTCGACCACTACCACCGCTACCGCGACGACGTGGCGCTGATGGCGGACCTCGGCCTGACCGCGTACCGGTTCTCGGTCTCCTGGTCGCGGGTCCAGCCGACCGGCCGGGGTCCGGCGGTCCAGGTGGGCCTGGACTTCTACCGCAGGCTGGTGGACGAGCTGCTGGCGAAGGGCATCAAGCCCGCCGTCACCCTCTACCACTGGGACCTGCCGCAGGAGCTGGAGGACACGGGCGGCTGGCCGGAGCGGGAGACGGCCCACCGGTTCGCCGAGTACGCGGGGATCGTCGCCGAGGCGCTCGGCGACCGCGTCGAGCAGTGGATCACCCTCAACGAACCCTGGTGCAGCGCTTTCCTGGGCTACGGCTCCGGCGTGCACGCCCCCGGCCGTACCGACCCGGCGGCCACCCTGCGCGCCGCGCACCACCTCAACCTGGCCCACGGCCTGGCCACTTCGGCGCTGCGTTCGGTGCTGCCGGCCCACCACCAGGTGGCGATCAGCCTCAACTCCTCGGTGGTACGGCCGCTGTCGCAGGACCCGGCCGACCTGGTGGCCGTCCGGAAGATCGACGACCTGGCCAACGGGGTGTTCCACGGCCCGATCCTGCACGGCGCGTACCCGGAGTCGTTGTTCGAGGCCACGGCGTCCGTGACGGACTGGTCGTACGTCCTGGACGGTGACCTGGCCACCGTCCACCAGCCGCTGGATGCCCTCGGGCTGAACTACTACACGCCCGCCCTGGTGTCCGCGGCCACCGGCGAGGCGGACGGCCCGCGCGCGGACGGCCACGGCGGCGGCGACCACTCGCCCTGGCCGGGCGCCGAGGACGTGACCTTCCACCAGACGCCCGGCGAGCGCACCGAGATGGGCTGGACGATCGACCCGACGGGCCTGCACGAGCTGATCATGCGCTACTCCCGGGAGGCCCCGGGGCTGCCCCTGTACATCACCGAGAACGGCGCGGCCTACGACGACAAGCCCGACCCGGACGGCACCGTCCACGACCCCGAGCGCATCGCCTACCTGCACGGCCACCTTTCGGCGGTGCGCCGCGCCATCAACGACGGCGCGGACGTGCGCGGCTACTACCTGTGGTCCCTGATGGACAACTTCGAGTGGGCGTACGGCTACGGCAAGCGGTTCGGCGCGGTGTACGTCGACTACGCGACCCTCGCCCGCACCCCGAAGGCCAGCGCGCACTGGTACGCGCAGGCGGCCCGCACGGGCACCCTGCCGCCGGCCCGGCCGGCGGTGGCCTGAGCCGAGGGGGCGCGGCCCTTGGGGGGTGCCGCGCCCCCTCCTCCCCCTCATGCCCGCTCCACCGCCACCGGCAGGGGGCGCGTCAGCCGATCGCCTTGAAGGCGTTCGAGAAGGCGAACGGGTCCTGGACGACCGAGCTGCAGGTGGCGTCCGCGGTGGGCTTGGCGCCGCCCGCGCACTGCTTGTCGCGGGTGGCCGACCACATCGACAGGCCGCCGAGGCCCTTGGACCTGGCGAAGTCCGCGAGCTGGGTGGCGTCGTCGACCTTGAAGACCTCGGAGGAGACGTCGTTGACGCCGATCATCGGGGTGACCGCGACGGACTTCCAGGCGGCGGCGTCGGAGAGGCCGAGGACGCTCTTGATCTGGGCCTGGGTGGCGGTGGCGGCCTGGGTGGCGTAGGTGCCCATGTCACCGTTGTAGGAGGCGCCGTAGTCCATCGCCATGATGTTGACGGTGCTGATCTTCACGCCGTTGGCCTTGGCGTCGGTGAGCAGGTTCACGCCGTCCTGGGTGAGGCCCTCGGGCATCACCGGGAGGGTGAAGGAGACGTTCAGGTCCGGGTGGCTCGCCTGGAGCCTGGCTATCGCCTTGGCCCGGGCGGTGTTCGCCGTGCCGTTCGGGAGCGCACCGCCCTCCACGTCGAAGTCGACCTTGGTCAGCTTGTAGGCGTCCACGACCTTGCCGTACGCCGTCGCCAGCGCGTCCGCCGAGGAGCAGGTGGTGGCGAGTTCGGAGCCGGACGCGCCGCCGAAGGAGACCCGGACGTCTCCGCCCTTCGCGCGCAGCGCGCCGATCTGGGCGGCGACCCCGTCGCTGGACAGGTCCGACACCCCGCCCCACTTGGGGGTGCAGCCGCCGCCGTCGGTGATGAAGGCGAGGTTGTAGTTCTTCACGCCGGTCGCGTTCACCGCCGCGAGCAGGTCGAACGCCGGGTAGAGGGAGGTGTCCACGTAGGGCGCGAACCCGGCGGAGGCGGTGGTGCCGGTTCCGGTGCTCTGGCTGGGAGTGGGAGTGGACGTGGGAGTAGGGGTGGACGTTGGGGTCGGTGTGGGGGTGGACGTGGGAGTCGGTGTGGGGGTGGGCGTGGGGGACTGGGTCGGGCGGCCGCTGGGCTCCGGGGTCGTCGTACCGCCCGCCGAACAGCTCGCGTTGTCGATACGGCAGCCGGTCGGGTCCCCGCTGCCGTTGACGACGAATCCGACGGTGACCGACTTGCCGACCGCGAGGCCGTCCGTGTCCCACTTCGCCGGCCGCACGGTGACGTGCTGACCGCTCACCGTGGACTCGGCGTTCCACAGGGAGCTGAGCTTCGCGCCGGCCGGCAGGTCGAACTCCAGGGTCCAGTCCTTCTCCGTCGCGCCGCTGTTGTTGGTGACGACGTACTGCGCGGTGTACCCGGTCGACCAGTCACTGGTCTTCGTGTACGCGGCCCCGACCCCGGCGGCCTGCGCGATGCCGCTGAACACGATCGCGCCGCCGCCGACGACGGCCGCCGCGACCAGACCGCCGATCGCCTTGCTCCTGTTGCTGATCCTGCGCCGGTGCGTGCTCATGCCGTGCCTGCCTTCGCCTGCCGAGAGGGGGTGGGATGCGGCAGCACGCTAGCGACCGGGAATCGGACAAACGGCTTGATGGGGACGGCCGTCCGGGATCTTAGGGCGCGCTTAAGGAAGGGATCGGGACCGATTAAAGGTCGAGACCAATTGTGCGCGTCCGGTGCCCGGCCCGGCGCCGGCGCACGCTCCCCCGGTGCCCCGTGCGCTCCGGCTTCCGGCCGCCCAGCTGGATCCAGATCCGCACCTCGGTCCCGCCGAGCACCGACGAGCCGATCCGCACGTCCCCGCCCGTCGACTCGGCGAGCCGGCGCACGATGTCAAGGCCGAGCCCGGTCGAACCGGCCGCTCCGGACCCCTTGCCACGGGCCATCGCCGCCTCCGGGTCCCGGATGCCCTGCCCGGCGTCGGAGACCAGCACGATGACCGCGTCGTCCGCGTTGTGCACGTCGACCGCGAAGGCGGTGCCCTCGGCGGTGTGCCGGAAGACGTTGCCGAGCAGCGCGTCCAGGGCGGCGGCCAGGTCCGCGCGGGCGACGGGTATGCGGACCGGCCGGTCCACGCCGGCCACCCGCCACTTGCGGCCCTCGTCCTCCGCGAGGGCCGACCAGAACCCCATCCGCTCCCGTACCACCTCGGCCGCGTCGCAGCCGGCGCCCGGCCCGACGGCCGCCGTCTGCGGCTTGGCCTCCCGGGCGGTACGGATGATGGTGTCGACCTCCCGCTCCAGCTGTGCGACGGCGGCCCGGGTCTGCTCGGCGGCGGTCCCGTCCCCGAGGGAGGCCGCGTTCAGCCGCAGCACGGTGAGCGGGGTGCGCAGCCGGTGCGACAGATCGGCCGCCAGCTCCCGCTCGTTGGCCAGCAGTTGGACGACCTGGTCGGCCATGGAGTTGAAGGCGGCCGCCGCCAGCCGCAGTTCGGTCGGCCCCTCCTCGGGCACCCGCGCCCCCAGCTTGCCCTCCCCCAGTTCGTGCGCGCCCTCGACCAGCCGCTGGGCGGGCTGCACCATCCGCACGCCCAGCCGGTCGGCGACGGCGACGGAGCCGACGATCAGCGCCAGGCCGACGGCGGCGAGCACCCCCCAGGCCGCGAGGACCCCGTGGCTCACCTCGGACTCGGGGACGTACACCTCGACGACCGCGATGGCACCGGAGCCGAGCGCGACGGGCTGCAGCAGGGTCGATCCGCCGGCCACCCCCGTGGTGGAGGCCCGCCCCAGCTTCCGGACGGTGGCGATGTCCCCGTCGGCGGCGCGCTGCCGCCCGATGTCGACGGCCGCGTTGCCCCCGGCGGCGGGTATGTGCACGGCCATGCCCCGGTCGGCGCCCGCCGAGGCGACCACCCGCTCCAGCTTGTCCCGGTCGGTGGTGATGGACAGGGCGGGGGCGACGGCGGCGGCCTGCCGCTCGGCGTTGGAGAAGGCGCGGTCCCGGGCCATCTCCTTGATGACCAGGCCGAGCGGGACCGCGAAGGCGACCACGACCATCGCGGTGACCGCCAGACAGACCTTGACCAGTGCCCATCTCATCCGACCGGCCTCACTTCCCCGCCCGGTGGCTCCAGCTTCACGCCGACCCCCCGAAGTGTGTGCAGATAGCGCGGCCGGGCCGCCGTCTCCCCCAACTTCCGGCGGAGCCACGACAGGTGGACGTCGATCGTCTGGTCGTCCCCGTAGGACTGCTGCCACACCTCCGCGAGCAGTTCCCGGCGGGGCACGACGACCCCTGGCCGGCCGGCGAGGAACGCCAGCAGATCGAACTCCCGCCGGGTCAGATCGAGCCGTACGCCGTCCAACTCGGCCTGCCGGCGCAGCGGATCGACGGCCAGCCCACCCACCCGCAGCACACTCGACGACGGCGGCTCGCCCCCGCCGGACCGGGCCCGGCGCAGTACGGCCGCCATCCGCGCCGACAGGTGCTCGACGGAGAACGGCTTCGTCAGGTAGTCGTCCGCGCCGGCGTTCAGCAGCCGGACGATCTCGGCCTCGTCGTCCCGCGCGGTGGCGATGATCACCGGCACGTCCGTGATCCCGCGCAGCATCTTCAGGGCCTCGGAGCCGTCCAGGTCCGGCAGTCCGAGGTCCAGGACGACCACGTCGAAACGGAAATGGGCGACCTCGCGCAGCGCCTCCAGTGCCGTACCGACGCTGCGCACGGTGTGCGAGGCGTCGGTCAGCTGCCGGATGAGCGCCGAGCGTACGAACTGGTCGTCCTCGACCACGAGCACACTTGCCATGCGCCGCACCGTACGCCATGCGGCGGGGCCCGGTCGGGGCCTGTGGACAACTCGGTGCGCGTGCGCACGGCGCTGCCGCTGGGGCAGTATGGCCCGCGATGCGCAGAGGACTCGTACACGTACTGGCCTGGCTGCTCGCCACGGGCGCGGCGGCCACGCTGTCGTGGTGGGGCGTGCACACGGTGATGGCGGGCACGGCCTACGACCCGCCGCGCGCCCTGCCCGTCACGGCGACGGGCGACGTCCCGACGACCCAGGGCGCCCGGCCGCCGACGTCACCGGCGCCCGGCCCGCCGTCGCGGACCGCCGCCCCGCGCCCGTCGGCGACCTCAACCCAGGCCCCCTCCCGCACCCCGGCGACCACCTCGGACCCCTCGGCCACCGCCACCGCGTCCGCCACCGCCTCCGGGCGGGTGAAGGCCTACGACACCGACGGCGGGCGGGCGGTCTTCGACCTGGGCGACGCCGATGCCACCCTGGTCTCGGCGACGCCGGGCACGGGCTGGTCGATGCAGGTGTGGAAGACGGAGACCTGGATCCGCGTCGAGTTCAGCAGGAGCACGGACCGGGTGACGGTCTTCTGCACCTGGCACGACGGCCCACCGCAGGTGCAGGTGGAGACGTACTGACCCGCGGACTCACCGGAAGACCGAGGGCGGCGGAGCCGGCGACGCCACGGCCGCCGCATCGGTCACGGCCACCGCCCCGCCGGTGAAGTCCCGCAGGGTCCGGCCGTGTTCGAGCCGCCCCGGGTGCGGGTCGGACGCACAGCGGCGGGTCAGCTCGGCGACGGGCAGCTGCCTGTCGGCCGCCACCAGCACCGCGTTGCCGAACCGTTTCCCCCGCCAGACCGCCGCATCCGCCACCACCGCGACCTCCGTGAACCGCGCCGCCGCGGTGGCGATCTGTCCCCTCAGGTGGGCGAGCGGCGGCCCGTCCGCGAGGTTGGCCGCGTAGGCGCCCCCCGGCCTCAGCACCCTGCGCACCTCGTCCAGGAACTCGGTGGACGTCAGATGCGCCGGGGTGCGCGCTCCGCTGAACACATCCGCGAGGACCAGGTCCGCCCACGCCTCCGGGATCTTCCCGAGTCCCTCCCTGGCGTCCACGGACCGCACCCGGATCCGGGCGGCCGGATCCGGCGGCAGCTCGCGGCGCACCAGCCGGACCAGGGCCGCGTCCCGCTCCACCACCTGCTGGGTGGACCGGGGCCGGGTCGCCGCGACGTACCGCGCCAACGTGAACGCCCCGCCGCCGAGGTGCACCACCTGCACCGGCCGGCCCGGCGGTGCGACGAGGTCGACGACGTGGCCGAGGCGGCGCTGGTACTCGAAGGAGAGGTACGCCGGGTCGTCGAGGTCGACGTGGGACTGCGGGGCACCGTCGATGAGCAGGGTCCAGGCGCGGCCGCGGTCGGGGTCGGGTACGAGCTGCGCGAGGCCGCCGTCGACGGCCTCGACCACCGCTTCGGCGGCGGCCGACCGGCGCCGGGTGTTCCTGGACTTGCCCATCGGGCCATTCTCCCAGGCGGCGCCCGCCGGGGAAATCCAGGCGGCCACGGGTGGCGGTCAGCGGCAGCTGTCCGCGGCCCTGATCAGTCGCGCCGCCTCCCCGAGCGCCCGGCGCAGGACCGCCGGGTCGGTCGCCGGGTCGGCCTCGCCGGGCGGCAGCAGCCAGTCGGAACCGTTGCCCGGCGGTTGCGGGTCGAGTCGCAGCCCGCGTCCGTCGGTGCCGGTACAGGTGCTGCCGGGGACGTCCCAGCCCGCCGCCGTGCCGGCCGGCACCACGAAGCCGAGCGTGCCGCCCCCGTCGTCGTGGAGCACCGGCCCCACGGCCTCTCCGGCTCCCCGGCGCAGGATGTCGACGGCCTCCAGGCCCTGCCGGGCAGGAACCGTCACGAGGTCGCATCCCGCATCGTCTGCCGCCGAAGCCTCCGGCGGCGTACAGGGATCGTTGCTCTGGCTGGTCTCCATCCCGGCCTCCACCGCGCAGCCCGCTTGCCGTCCATGAGGTCCAACGCGCCACCGCGTCAACGGCTACGGCGGAAGTCAGCCGCAAAGGATGGCAGTTCATGGCAGATCGAGGATGAGATATCCGGTTTGTAGCTAAACACTGCGTCACGGGTCCGACACAGCAGGTACGTTCTTGCCCGCCGGAATCAAGGGTCCACTCGGACAACTCACCACGAGTCCGGCATGGTTCGACGGTTCGCACGAGAGGACCCGGCCATGACGTCGTCCACCACGACCTCGTCGCAGCCCGATCGGCCGACACGGCCGAACCTCGCCTTCCGGCAGCTGCGCGGCCGGCACTCGCCGGCCGAGTTCGCCGCGCTGGTACGGCGTGCCGCCCGCGAGATCGGCGAGCGGGTGAGCTGTGACGCGCGGTACATCGGCCGGGTCGAGGCGGGTGAGATCCGCTGCCCGAACTACGCGTACGAACGGGTGTTCCTCCATATGTTCCCCGGCCGCACGCTCGCCGACCTCGGCTTCGCGGCCCGCTCGTCCGTTCGCGGACGCGCGGCGCGGACCGCGGAGGACGTGCCCCGTGCGCCCCTCCCCCGCACCGGGACTGAGACGCCGGGGGCCGCCGAGCCGTATGACCCGCAGGACCCGCACCACCCGTTCGACCGGCAGAACCCGCACCACCCGCATGAACCGCACGAGACGCGGAACCCGCAGGACCCGTTCGAGACGCACGACAACTACAAGGAGAGCGACGTGCTGCGTCGCCTGTTCATGACCGGCGGGGGCGCCACGGTGGCCGCCGCCACGCTGGGCCCCCTGGGCTTCACCATCGACGCGGTGGCGGCGGACCGGCCGGTGCGCCGCGCCGGGACCGCGCACGCGACCGCCCTGGAGGAGGCCGTACGCCGGATCCGGCTGCTGGACGACCGGCACGGCGCGGACGGGCTGTACCGTCGCGCGGCGGCTCCGCTGCGCGCGGCGTACGCGCTCCTTGACGCCGGCGCGACCCGGCAGACGACCGCCGAGCGGCTGCACTCGGGCGCCGGTGAACTGGCCATCTCCGTGGGATGGCTGGCGCACGACTCCGGCCGCTTCGACGACGCCCGCTCGCACTACGCCGAGGCGCTGGCGACCGCGCGGATGACCGGAGACCCCGGCCTGGAGGCGCACGCCTTCTGCAACACGGCGTTCCTGGCCCGGGACGCCGGGCGGCCCAGGGAGGCGGTGCGGGCGGCCCAGGCCGCGCAGCGCGTCGCGCGCCCGCTGGGCTCGGCCCGCCTGATGTCCCTGCTCGCGCTGCGCGAGGCGGGCGGCTGGGCGGGGCTCGCCGACCGCACCGGCTGTGAACAGGCGCTGGCCCGTGCGCAGGCCCTCTTCGAGCGGGGCCACTCGGACGCCGATCCCGAGTGGATGAGCTTCTACGGAGAGGCCGAACTGGAGGGGTTGGAGGCGCAGTGCTGGTCGACGCTGGGCGACTGGCGCAGGGCCTCGCGGCACGCGCGCCGGGCCGCCGAGCTGCAGGACCCGCACTTCACCAGGAACATCGCCCTGTACACGGCGGAACTGGCCGACGACCTCGCGCGCGGCGGGCGCCCCGACGAGGCCGCGACGGCGGGGATGCGGGTCCTGGAGCTGCTGGACCAGGTCCAGTCCTCGCGGATCCAGGGGATGCTGGCGGGGACGGCGCGGGTGCTGCTGCCGCACCGGCGGGCGAGCGGGGTCCAGGAGTTCCTGGACCGGCACGCGTCGACACCGAGGGTGGTCTAGGACGGCGCCTCGCAGGGGCACGCCGGCCGACGTCAGCCCGCCAGGTGCCCCAGATCGTTCCAGCTCTCGATCGCGGGCTCCCCGTAGGCCCAGCCCAGCACCGACAGCGACGTCGGGTTCAGCCGGATCCTGGCCGCGAAGTCCAGCGGCAGGCCCAGCCACCGGGCGCCGATCGACCGCAGGACGTGCCCGTGGGCGAAGACCAGCACGTCCCGGTCGGCGGAGCGGGCCCAGGACACCACCTCGTCCGCCCGCGCGGTCACCTCGGCGAGCGTCTCGCCCCCGGGCACGCCGTCCCGCCAGATCAGCCAGCCCGGGCGGGAGGCCTGGATGTCCGCCGGGGTCAGCCCCTCGTACGCCCCGTAGTCCCACTCCATCAGCGTGTCCCACGACGTGGCCCGGTCGCCGAAGCCCGCCAGTTCGCACGTCTCACGCGCGCGTGCCAGCGGGCTGGTGCGCACCTCGGCGTCGGCGAGCCCGTCGTACGGCGGCCGGTGCAGCCGCTCGCCGAGCAGCTTGGCCCCCCGGCGGCCCTCCTCCAGGAGCGGTACGTCGGTCCTGCCGGTGTGCTTGCCGGACAGCGACCACTCCGTCTGTCCGTGCCGGGCCAGCAGGATGCGCGGTGCCATGGAGAGTGAACCTTTCGGGAGATGTTCGGAAGGGGGACACCTCCATCATCACCCACGCCGGGAATCCGCAGGGAACGCGCGGGGCAGGCAGCGGGGGCGCGGGCAACCCGGCGGGCGTCCACCGCGTCTTTGAGGGCTGAGCCGCCCCGCGTGGGCGGGAGTGCGCACACCGTAAAGTGTCACGGTCGGCCCGCCGGGCGGCGCGCAGCCAGGACGAGAAGGGGGAGGCAGTCGGATGCCGCAGACCGAGAAACCGGGCACCGAGGTGGCTGTGCGAACCCGGTTGCGCTGGTGGACCGAGCTGCCGCTGATCCTGCTGGTGTACGGCTGCTACACGGCCGGCCGGCTGCTCGCGCGCGGGGACACCTCCAACGCCGTCGACCACGGTCTGGCGATCCTGCGCATCGAGAAGGACCTGCGCCTGAACGCCGAGCACCCGCTCAACCGCCTGTTCACGCACGAGCCGTGGCTCGGCATACCGGCCGACTTCTGGTACGCCTCACTGCACTACCTGGTCACCCCCCTGATACTGGTCTGGCTGTTCCGCAGGCGCGCCGAGATCTACCGGCGGGCCCGCACCTGGCTGATGACGTCCACGTTCATCGGCCTGATCGGCTTCACCCTGCTGCCCACCTGCCCGCCCCGGCTGCTGGCCGCGAAGTACGGGTTCGTGGACACGATGGCCCAGTACAGCTCGTACGGCTGGTGGGGCGGCCAGGCCAGCGCCCCGCGCGGGATGGGCGGCATGACCAACCAGTACGCGGCGATGCCGAGTCTGCACTGCGGCTGGGCGCTGTGGTGCGGGGTGATGCTGTGGCGGTACGGCAACAGCCGGCTGACGAAGGTGCTCGGGGTGGCCTACCCGCTGCTGACCGCGATCGTGGTGATGGGCACCGCCAACCACTACTTCCTGGACGCCGTCGCGGGCATCGCCGTGATGGGCGTCGGCTACCTGCTCGCGCCGTCCGTGATGCGGGTCGCGGACCTGGTCCGGGCCCGGATCGTCCCGGGCGCCTCGCTCGTCGCAGCGCGCTCGGAGGGCGCAGGTTCCCCGATTGTCAGTGGCGGATGCCAGACTTCGGCGGGTGAGCGAATTCCATCGCAGCGCGAGTCCCGGCCCCTCTCCGGAGCCGAGCCGGACCCTGCCCCCACAGACGCGGGGGACGGCGCTCCGGCACCGGCTCGCTGAGCTGCGCGGCCCCGACGTCCCCGCCAAGGCCCTCGACGCGCGTGCCCTCGCGGCGCTCGCCGCGAACCCGGGGTGCAGGCGGCGGGCGATCCTGGACGGCGCCGGGGTGGACAAGACCGCGCTGGCGAGCGCGCTGGGTTCGCCCTCGGCGTTCGGCCAGTCGCAGTTCGCGCTGACCCGGGGCAACGCGTTCGAGGCCAAGGTGAAGGCGGACGGCGGCGCGGAGCTGCTGCGGCTGGTGCGCGCGCACCTCGACCCGGGTGCCGAGCCGGCCGAGCGGGCCGCCGTGCCCGACCTGTCCGCGACCGGCCCCGAGGGGCGTACGGCCCGTACGGCCCTCGCGCTGCGCGAGGCGGCCGAGGCGGGCGGCTGGACGCTGCTCGACCATCCGATGCTGGCCCTGGAGGTGGCCGGCTCCCCCGCGTTCCTGGAGCCGGACGCGGTGGTCGTGCACCCCGACGGCGGCTGGACGGTCGTGGAGATCAAGTCCTTCCCGATGCTGGACGGTTCGGCCGATCCGGCGAAGGTCGGCGCGGCGGCCCGCCAGGCGGCGGTGTACGTGCTGGCCCTGGAGGAGGTCGCGGCCCGGCTCGACCCGGCCCCGCGGGTGCGCCACGACGTGCTGCTGGTCTGCCCCAAGGACTTCTCCAACCTGCCCACCGCCTCCGCCCTGGACGTCCGCAAGCAGCGTGCGGTCACCGCCCGCCAGCTGGACCGGCTCACCCGGATCGAGGAGATCGCCGACGCGCTCCCCGAAGGCACCTGCTTCGCCCCCGACCTGCCGGCCGAGCAGCTCACGGCGGCCGTGGCGGCCGTCCCGGCGACCTACGCGCCGGAGTGCCTGTCCGCCTGCGAACTGGCCTTCCACTGCCGGCAGCGCTCCCGCGCGGCCGACGAGGTCACCGCGCTGGGCCGCGCGGTCCGCGCCGAACTGGGCGGGCTGACCACCGTCGAGGAGGTGCTGTCGGCGGCGCGCGGCGAGAGCGGTGACCCCGGGGACCCGGCGGTCGCGGCCCTGCGCCGCGCGGCGGCCCTGCGGGCCGAGGCCCTCCAGGGGGCGGCGTGTCCCTGATCACCACCCTCGCCCGCCTGGAAGCCGTGAGCACGGGCACCGCGCAACCCGCCGCGACCGTCCGCCACCGGCACCTCTCCGGGCACCCGCTGGTCTTCGTGCCGCTCACCACCTCCGGCGAGGCCGGTGCCCCGCTGGGCGCCCTCGTCGGCACCGACCGGGACGCCCCGCGCCTGCTGGTCGTACCGCAGCCGCGCGACCGCGACCTGCGGTTCGCGTTCCTCGCCGAACTCGCCGACGTCGTGCTGCCGTACCTGGACTCCTACGCCGGGTCCGTGGAGGCCGCCGAGCGCACCGAGACCGACCCGGAGACCGGCAAGCGGGTCAAGGTGGAGGTCGAACTGTGCGCGGACGCGCCGCAGTTGATCGTCCCGGGGCGCGCGGGCATCGAGTACGTACGGCTGCTGGGCCGCTCGATGCGCTTTCGGCGCACGGCGGAGCAGGACCCCGAGGCGCCCTTCCCGGCGCCGCCCCGGGTGCCGTTGCTCGGCCGCTGGCTCACCCACTTCGGGGAGCGCGCCCGGGTCCCCGGCTCCTCCCTGCTGCTCGCCATGACGGACCTGCTGTCCCGGCACTGGGCGACCGGTCAGTCCGGCGTCGAGGACCAGCACCTGGGCGCGCTGCTCGCCTGGATCGACCCACCGCCGGGCAGCACGGGCGCGGCGGCCGCGCGCACGGCCGAGCTCGCGCGGGACGCGGACGGGCAGCTGGTGTGCCCGCCGGCCGGTCCCGCCACCGACCCGGCGTTCGACAACAGACTGCTCGCGCCCGCCTTCGAGCGCTACGACCGGGCCCGCACCGCCCTGGCCACCGCCGAGGACGGCCTGCAGGCCGACGCCCGGCTGGCCATCCTCACCGCGGCCGAGCGGGAGATCCGCGACCTGGTCGAGAGCCGCACCCGGCCCACCTGGGACGCGGTGTGGCACGGCCTGGACCTGCTGTGCCGGCTGCCGGAGGGCGCCCGGGTCGAGGAGCGCTGGACGCGCGACCGCTGGTCGTTCACCGGGCACCGGGACCGGGTGCTGGCCGGTGAGCCGCCGCAGCCGCGCCGGGACGACGCGGTCACCGCGGCCAACAAGCTGGCCACCCGGGAGCGGGAACAGGCCCGGCTCGACGCCCAGGAGGCGCTCGACGACCCGCTGGTGATGGCGGGACGGCGGCTGGCCGGGGAGGCGTTCGCGGGCGAGGTCCTCGACGTCGTCATGGCGTACAGCGACGGCCGGCGGCCCGGTCCGCGCCCGCTGGTGACCGTGCGCACGGAGGACCGGCCACAGCTGGCCGAGCGCGTGCGGACGTACCGCTCACTGGGCGGCAAGCCGCAGTCGATGGAGTTCGTCGGGTACGAGGGCGAGGGGGTCGTCGTGCTGCGGGTGCTGGACAAGATGGGCCGGGGGAAGGAACCGGAGCCCGGATCGGTCCCGGAGAAGGGCGACCGGCTCACCCTCACCCTGTTCGAGCACGAGCAGCGCGGCGGGGCGAAGCTGCCCGATGCGGAGGCGACCCCGTGGACGCACGGCGGCCCGCCGGGCGAGGGCGTGCCGGAGCCGGCCGACGCGATGACCCAGGAGGACGTCCTGTGACGACCACGGCCTTCGACCCGGGCGCCGAGGCCGCCCGCGCCACCGCCGCGATCCTCCACGACACCCTGCACGGCACCGACCGGGGTGTGGTCGTGGACTCCCCGCCGGGCGCGGGCAAGTCCACGCTCGTGGTCCGCGCGGCGCTCGAACTCGCCGACGCGGGGCGCCCGCTGATGGTGGTCGCGCAGACGAACGCCCAGGTCGACGACCTGGTCCTGCGCCTCGCCGAGAAGAACCCGGAGCTGCCCGTCGGCCGCCTGCACAGCAGCGACTCCGACCCGTACGACAAGGCGCTGGACGACCTGCCCCAGGTCCGCAAGTCGGCGAAGGCGGCCGATCTGCGGGAGACCCCTGTCGTGCTGTCCACGGCCGCGAAGTGGGCGCACGTCACGGTGGACGAGCCCTGGCGGCACGCGATCGTCGACGAGGCGTACCAGATGCGCTCGGACTCGCTGCTCGCGGTGGCCGGACTGTTCGAACGGGCGCTGTTCGTGGGCGACCCCGGCCAGCTGGACCCGTTCTCGATCGTCGGCGGCGAGCAGTGGGCGGGCCTGTCGTACGACCCCTCGGGGTCCGCCGTCTCGACGCTCCTCGCGCACAACCCGGGCCTGCCCCAGCACCGCCTCCCGGTGTCCTGGCGGCTGCCCGCGTCCGCGGCCCCTCTGGTCTCCGGCGCGTTCTACCCGTACACGCCGTTCCGCAGCGGCACCGGACCCGGTGACCGCCGGCTCTCCTTCGCCGTCCGCTCCGACGGCTCCGGTCCCGACCGGGTGATCGACGAGGCGGCGGAGTCCGGCTGGGGCCTGCTGGAGCTGCCCGCCCGGCACACCCCGCGCACCGACCCGGAGGCGGTGCGGGCGGTGGCGACGGTGGTGCGGCGGCTGCTCGACCGGGGTGGGGCGGCCGTCTCCGAGCGGGCACCGGAGCCGACGCCGCTCACCGCCGACCGGGTGGCGGTCGGCACGGCCCACCGCGACCAGGCGGCGGCGGTCCGGGCGGCGCTCGCCGAGCTGGGGGTGGCGGACGTCACCGTGGACACGGCGAACCGTCTCCAGGGGCGTGAGTACGACGTGACGGTGGTCCTGCACCCGCTCTCCGGCCGCCCCGACGCCACCGCCTTCCACCTGGAGACGGGCCGCCTCTGCGTCCTGGCCTCCCGGCACCGCCACGCCTGCATCATGGTCTGCCGCGCAGGCGTGACCGACCTCCTGGACGACTACCCGTCGACGGAACCGGTCCAGCTGGGCACGGTGGTGAAGTTCCCGGACGGCTGGGAGGCGAACCACGCCGTCCTCGCCCACCTCACCGAACACCGAGTGACCTACCACCGTTCCTAGTCAGTGAGCAGGAGTGAGTCTTGGACCCAAATCTGGTCACTGCGGACATCCCGAACGGTTTTGGGTGTCCTGGTCGCCCGCGTTCGCTCCGCTTCCGGTGGCACGCATCGTGTGCGTGGTCCGGGAATGCGGGGGCGGGTTTCCTCACGCCCTCGGTCACCGTGTCCGGCCTGGACGGTCCGATGCCCACGACGATCGCTCTGGTCGTCGGGGGGCGGTGCCGTCCGTCGCCGGATACCGTGCCCGAGGGCGCGTCGTCCGATCGCGACGCTTGCCGCGTCGTGTCGGCTGGTCTTGCGGTTCTTCGATGCCAGGGGCTTCTGCCAGTGCTCAGCGCCCCAGCGGGAGGTGTACGCCGGGTCCACGGCGACGACGGTGATGGCGAGTTCGGCCGCCATGGACACGAGCCGAGCTTTCAGTTTGGCCACGGGCATGCCGGAGATGACCTTGCGGAACCGCTTACGCCGTCCGTGCTTCTCCCGGGTCTTCTCCGAGCCGAAGTCGAGGTCTTCTACCGCGATCGACAGGCTGTACCGCTTGGCCCAGTGCAGCAGGCGGGTGAGGGCATGCCGGACCTGGGCGTCCCGGTGCCGGGCGTTGCCGGACAGGTCGTAGAAGAAGCGGCGGGGCTCGCCGCACGGGTTGCCGTGGGCGTCGAGCCGCCACGCTGCGAGGTGATCAGCGTTGGTGTCGACGCCGATCAGGCCGCCGGCGCAGGCCTGGGTGAGGGGCACGGTCCTGACTGGCGGGATCGTCCACGACGCGGTCACGTACCAGCGTCCACGCTCCGCGTCCAGGTGGATGCGGTAGGCGACGGCACGGTTCGCGGCCACGCGGTCGGCCCACTGACCGCCCCGGTGGTGGAACTGCACGGTGGTGACGAGGACGTATCGGCCGTGCCCGGCGTTGGCCAGGTGCGTGAGCGGTGCCGGCAGCTTGATGCTGACCTGGCCGTCCGGGGTGACGCGGATCGTTTCGTTGCCGAAGCGTTTGCCGGACTCGCCGTCAGCGGCGAGGAACCAGCGTTCGGCTTCCCAGCGCCGCCGCCACGCATCCTCGGTGAACTGCGCGGCGTCGAGGTTGTGCCGGTTGCGGGCCAGTTTCTTCCCGCCGCGTGCGACGCGGACACGTCCCGTATCACGGTCGGCCCGCTCACGCTCCAGCCGGTCTTCCAGCAGGTGCAGCCGACGTGTCTTGACGAACCACTCCTGTTTCGTGCGGTATCCGCCCGGTGCCCGCTTCGTGCCCTTCTCCCCGACCGGCAGCGACAGGCGGTGCGCGACCGTGCGGATACCGGCCTCCAGGCCCTGGATGTGCGCCAACTGGGCCCTGCGTGACAGCGCCCACTGATCGTGCGTGGCCTTCGTGATGCTCCCCGCCCAACGCGAGGAAGACTCCTCAGTCAGCTCCCGCTTACGGGCCGCCCACGTCTGCGTGGAGTGCTCCAGCCCGTCAGCACATCTGCGCTTGAGATCCTTCGACGCCAGCGAGCCGAGATGCGCGCCCACGGCCCGCAGTACCTTGTCATCGCCGGCCGTCAGGCCCTTGAGCCGGGTGCGGATCGCTACGCCGGACGGACCGAAGGCGACGAACGGCGGATCAATCGGGCGCAACGGCCTGCGCTGGTCAGCCATGCTCGGCGGCCTGAAGCGCCTTGCGGGCTCGGTTCTTCGCCGAGCGGCGACCGCACAAGCAGGCACAGAAGGACGTCAGCACCTCCACCATGTCCCGTACCAGGTCGTCGTCGACCTCACCGTCGTCCAGCACCACCAAGCGGCGGCCCGTCGCAGACAGGGCCGCTTCGACCAGTTCGACGTTCATCCGCCCGAGCCGGTCTTTGTGCTCCACCGCCACCGTGGTCACCGCAGGATCGGCGAGCAGCCGCTTCGCCTTCGGCCGGCAACCGTTCATCCCGGAGCCGGTCTCAGTCTCCACGCGCACCACACGGCCGCCCGTGGTGACCGCCCAACGGGCCAGCCGCGCTACCTGGCGTTCCAGGTCCGCCTTCTGGTCGTGGGAGGACACGCGGGCATACAGGCCCAGACCGCCCAGGACTTCCGCAGGCGCGTTGGCGTCGATGTTCACCAGGATCGTGCGTGGCCCGACCCGCTGCGCCGGTACCGGCAACGTCCCCTCACGGAACCAGCGATACGCGGTCTGCGGATGCACGCCCTGCGTCCTCGCCCACTCCGTCAGATTCACGCTCTGACAACGACACTCACTCATGCATGGTTACGCTCACTCACCCGACTTCGAGGGCCAGCAGTTGAAGACCCCTGACCGAGGGAGCCGGGTCGGTGTGCCAAGCGGTGTGATCAGTGTGCGTGGTTGAAGGTCAGCGGAGGGTTGGCGTTGCCGGCGAGGGTGTGGGCGAAGTCCGGCCACCAGGCACCGGCGGGCGGATCCTCGACGCCGCCGTACTCGGGGTCTCCCGGTCCGGCCGTGCCGCGGTGGCAGGTGCCGTCGGACTGGCCGATGGTCTTCACGTACAGGTATGCGTCGGCCAAGGGGACGCCGGTCCTCGTCGTGGGGCGGTTGCCGACTCCGCGGCCCGGGGCGTTGCACCAGGCCTCGTCGTCGGTGTACTTGCCGGGCGGGGCGGTCCACGCACCCCGTCCGTTCCGGCTGGTGTCCAGGACGTAGTGGGTGAGCCGGTCGGCGGGAGGTGTGCCGACGTTGCTGTCGTACCAGGCGTCGGTCCAGTGCCAGGTCGAAGGGTCGTCGGACTCGACCGCGTCGCCCGGGAGCCCGTCGTTGGGGGCAGCCGAGGAGTAGTACTGGCCGGCACACTGGTCGGCCCGCCCGGCGGGGTGGGCGGATTCCGTGGCGTACCAGACGCATTTGGACACCCATGTGCCATAGCGGTTGAGCTGGTCGGTCGGCTGGTAGTTCGAGATGTTGAGGGCGAATCCCTGCGCCTGCCGCAGGCCCGCGTCGATCAGTCGGCCGGTGATCTCACCGACGGACAGCCATTTGCTGTTGCCGGCGTCAAGGTAGACGGAGGTCGCCGGGCCGCCTTCCAGGGTGCCGACGGCCGATCTGACCTCGGCGATACGGGCGGTGGTGAGCGAACCTGTCGGGTCGGTGTCCGGGCCGCAGTCCTTGGGGAGCAGGGCGAGTGAGTCCGGTTCGACGATGACGACGGCCTTGTAGGTGCCGATGGCTCCGGCGACGGCCTTCACCCAGGCGTCGTAGGCGGCCGAGTCGGCCGCGCCGCCGGCCGAATAGGAGCCGCAGTCGCGACCAGGAACGTTGTAGAGGACCAGCAGGGGGACGGAGCGGGTCGCCTTCGCGGCCCGGACTATGCCTCGGACGCGATCGCCGACTTGCCGGGGGGTTCCGTCGGTCAGCCAGACCGCCTCGGGCCAGCTGGCGAGTTCGGCCATGTTGCGCGCGTCGGTCAGATGGCCCGCCCGCAGGTCGGAGAGGGCCTGGTGAGCGGCTTCGCTGTGCGGATCGACATAGAAGCGGGTGCCGCTGCCCAGTGTTCGGCTCGGTTCCGGTCCCGGGGCGGCCTGGGCGCCGGCGGGGGTGAGGCCCGTCACCGCGAGAGCCGCCGCACAGGCCGCGAGGGCCAGCCGGCGGAGCGCTCTGCCATTGATCATGGGGTGGAGTCTCCCTTTCCGTAGGTGTGGGTGTGCCGGGCGACTCCGATTGGGAGCGCTTCCAGGGCGGTTCCAGGTTGGTGATGATTGAGCGCACGAGAGCCCGTGTCAAGACCGAAGTGGATGATGTATACGACTGCATGAGCGACGAGGGCGTGCGGCCGCGTCGCCCTCACCCTTGCATTCATGTGCTGAACTCGGCGACCCGCAACGTCCGGATCAGCACTGCCTTCAGTTCAATCGAGGTCGCTCATCGAAGCGATCGGCCCGTTCTTGTTCAACAGTTGAAGTCGAAGCTATTGACAGCAGATTACGGCGCTGTCATGTTCACCGTCATCGGAGCGAAGTGCCCCTCTTCGCTGGAAGCGCTTCCAAAAAATGCCTCCACGGCCGAGCAACGGAGCTCACCATGACAGCTGGTCTCTTCACGTCGGTCCGCAGCGCGGTCACGTTGGTGGCGGCGTGCCTGCTGCTGCCCTTCTCCGCTCACCCGGCGCATGCCAGTTCCTGGGGGAGTCCCCAGACCGTCAACTCGTGGAACGTCATCAATGGGAGGTGGACCGCCAACAACGAGCTGGAGACGTACACGCCGAACTGCGTCTGGTACGACGGCGGCACCCTGATGATCAAGACGTACAAGGCCGCCAACGGGACCTACTACTCGGGCCGCGTGGAGTCGAAGGCGCTCTACGGCTACGGCACCTACAGCTTCACCGCGAACATGCCCGACGGACGCGGGCTGCTCCCGGCGGTGTGGGCGGCCTACCTGAACCCGTGGCTGCCCGAGTTCGACGCCGCCGAGATCGTCGGCCAGAACAACCGCACCGTGTACCAGACACTTCACGACCAGAACAACGGGCAGACCCAGTACTCGAAGAACAACTCCTCGGGGTGGACGAACACGTTCCACACGTATTCGTTCACGTGGTGGCCCGACCACGTCGACTTCGCGGTGGACGGCACCATCACGGGCTCGAAGTCCTACAAGACGCCGGCCGGCACCGGCATGCACTTCATCGTCAACACGGCGGTGGGAGGCGACTGGCCCGGTAATCCGGACAACTCGACCTGGGCAACGGCGGACGGCGCCCGCTACCTGAAGGTCTCCTCGATCACCTACACGCCGTACTACCCGTGACCTGACCGGCGGCCGTCCTGCGGGACGGCCGCCGCCCGTGCGGGATGGCCGAGATAGGGAGACCGGGGGGGAGGGCAAGAGAGTGACCTA